>SOIV01000200.1 GCA_004377005.1 Candidatus Aminicenantota bacterium
AAATTCAACAGAAGTTCTATCTAACTTATAAAAAATTATCATAACACTATTCCAAACACAAACTCAATAACGCTCTGCAAACATCTTTGGGTTCAGGCTTTATCCTAGGGAATGCTATAAGGGCGAGAAGGAAGAAAATATATTTTACCGATGGCAAGGCCTGACCCCGGTTCTGAGGGAGAAGTCAGAAGATTAGGTCTTGCCGTCTTGAGTCAGACTTTATTGGGACCAGGTCTTGCTATCGTGAGGACAAATTATTCTGCCCTTGATTATACAGGTGTCCCAGGATAAGGCCTGATCCCAAGTGTATTTGGGGATGGATGAAGCGACCTGATATAATACTAGTGCAAAAAAAACTATTATCTGTTAAAATAGGTAAAATTTTGGAGGGAGGAACAGGAGTGAAAGCTATCCGGGCTGAAAATGCAAAGAGTAAATCGGAGCTAAAAAATTTTATCCATTTTCCCTGGAAAGTTTATAGGAGAGACCCCGATTGGATTCCTCCTCAGTTTTGGAAAAGAGAAAAGCTAACTTTCAGGGACATTAAAGGGAGATGAAAATGAAAACATACCAAGGAAAACTTCAGGCAAAAGGTTTAAAGATTGGAATTGTAGTCAGCCGCTTTAACCAATTTATTTCAGAGAGACTACTGGAAGGCGCTCTTGATGCACTCCATAAGTTAGGAGCAGCAGAGCAAGATATATCCGTTTACAGAGTTCCTGGTTCCTTTGAGGTTCCATTTGTTGTTAAAAAATTGGCCCGGGCAAAAAAAGTGGATGGAATTGTCTGTTTAGGTGCCCTGATTAGAGGGGATACGCCCCATTTTGATTTTTTAAGTGCTGAAATTACCAAAGGATTAGCTCAAATCTCTATGGAAGAGGGTATGCCTGTCTCTTTTGGCATCTTGACAGTTGATACGATTGAGCAGGGAATAGAACGCGCGGGCACAAAAGGAGGTAATAAAGGTTGGGATGCAGTGTTTTCTGTTGTGGAGACACTTAACTTGATAAAAGAATCTGGACTTGAGTAGATTGGAAACTGCCTTATGGGTCGAAGAAGGAAAGCCCGAGAGGATACCCTCCGTATTCTTTTTCGATTAGAATTCGAAAACAAACAAATTGAAAAGACGCTGGATCAGTACTGGAAGAGCAAGAAAGCTTCTGAGGAAATAAAAGAATACAGCACCTGGTTAGTCAATGGTGTAATTTCTGATCAAGCGAAAATCGATAATATCATTCAACAGGTTTCTGAGCATTGGCGCATCTCCCGTATGGCTCTCGTAGATCGCAATATATTGAGGATGGCTGTTTTTGAGCTTCTCTACGAAGAGAATATTGCTCCGGCTATTGTAATCAATGAAGCGATTGAAATAGCCAAAAAATACAGTGGAGAAGAGGCTGCGACATTTGTGAATGGAATTTTAGATGCCGTACGAAAAGATCTGAAAGATATAAAGAAATCGTTAGAGGAAAAAGAACATGCCTGAAAAGAAAGCCCAGCAAAGAAAAGAAAGCTTGAATCAAGCCGAGGGCCGAAAAGAGGGAGATCAGGAAATTGCTCGCCAGGCTAAGATGGAAAAACTTGCCCAAGAAAAAATTGAGCTTTTTCCTCACAAAGTAAAGACAACTCATACTGCTTTTGAGGTTACGGAAGGTTTCTCTTCGTCTTCGAAAGAAGATCTTGAAAAGAAAAAAGTGAGAGTCATATTAGCCGGTAGAGTTATGTCTATCCGTGGGATGGGTCGAGCCACTTTTTTGCACATAGCGGACAGCCGATCTAGAATTCAGGCTTACTTGAAAGAAGATAAAGTAGGCAAGAAAAACTACAAGCTTTTCTCATTAATAGATATCGGGGATTTCGTCTCGGTCGAAGGAGCTTTGTTTAAGACCAGGACTGGAGAGTTGACTGTTTTTGTTGATTCATACACGTTTTTGGCTAAATGCCTTCATCCTCTTCCGGAGAAATGGCACGGATTACAGAATGTCGAGCTTCGTTACCGAAAAAGATACCTGGACTTAATCATGAATCCTGCGGAAAGAGATGTGTTTAGACTCAGAAGCGCTATGATCTCTCACATAAGAAAGTTTTTTGATAATAAAGGATACATCGAGGTTGAAACGCCTATGATGCACAGCATCCCTGGGGGTGCTTTAGCTAGGCCGTTTAAAACGTTTCACAATGCCCTGGGTATTGACCTTTATTTGAGAATAGCTCCAGAACTTTATTTGAAGAGGTTGATCGTGGGAGGCTTTGAAAAAGTCTACGAGATTAATCGAAACTTCAGGAATGAAGGAATCTCCTCCGAGCACAATCCAGAGTTCACCATGCTGGAATTTTACGAAGCTTACAGCGATTATAATGATATGATGGAATTGACCGAAGAGCTTATCCATGACCTGAGTCTCTCTCTCCTAGGAACAGAAAAGATCGCTTTTATGGGAAAAAAGATTTCTGTGAAAAGACCCTGGAAAAGGATTAAGTTCAAAGAAGCACTGGTTTATTACAGTGGCCTAGCTCCCGGTCGTTTTGATGACAGGTCCGGCACAATAGAATTGGCTTCGACCTTAGCCCCTGATAAAAAAGCTCCTTCCTATGGGAAGGCGTTGGATATAATTTTTGACAAATATGTCAAGCAAAATCTTGTTCAGCCGACTTTTGTGATTGATTTTCCTAAAGAAGTCTCACCTCTGGCCAAGGCCTTGAAGGGAAATCCGGATGAAACCGAACGTTTCGAACTCGTCATGGGAGGTATGGAGATTGCCAATGCTTTTAGCGAATTATCGGACCCTTTAGAACAGAGAAGGAGGTTTGAGCAGCAAGCAGAAGCGAGAAAAAAGGGAGACGAGGATGCTCACTTGGTTGATACCGATTATATCCATGCTTTAGAATATGGACTTCCCCCTACCGGGGGCGAAGGGATTGGGATTGATCGATTGGTTATGATTTTTGCCAACAGAAAGTCTATAAGGGATGTTATCCTTTTTCCTCTTCTTCGCCCCAAAAAGGAATAATTTGAGTTTTTACCATGAACTTTGAGTCGTTCATTGCCAGGCGATACCTGACAGCAAAGAGGAAGCAGGCTTTTATCTCTGTCATCACCTTCATCTCCATTCTGGGCATTACCATCGGAGTTATGGCTCTTATTATAGCTATAGCTCTAATTACGGGTTTTCAGGATGATGTTCAGGATAAAATCCTTGGAGCTACCTCCCACCTCATGGTCTCTGATATGGACCCGGAAGGGTGGAAGGATTATCCTCAACTAATATCGAAAATAGAGAGTTTAAAGGGGGTGAAATCTGTTTCTCCTGTTATTCATGACGGTGTGTTCCTGATAGGCCCTTCTGAGAATAAAGGCGCCCTGCTTAAGGGTATTGATTTTGATTTAGAGAAAAAAAACTTACAGTGGCTTCAAGAGTTAGAGAGAGGAAATATTCCTGCTCCCGATTCCAAAAGGGAGGGAATCCTTCTCGGTCGTGAAATAGCCGCAAGCATCGGGGTGGGGATTGGAGATGTGGTGACTGTTATTACTTCTTCTTCCCGTTTATCGCCGATCGGACCTATTCCTAAACGAAAAAGATTTATCGTGACCGGCATTTTCAACACGGGTTTGTATGAGTTTGATTCCTCAACGACTCTTGTCTGGCTGGAATCAGCGCAGAAATTTCTTGGCCTTGGGGAGCAAATAAGCTACATTCAAGTCAGAATAGATAACATTTTCGATGCTCCGAAAATAGGCAATAAGATTACAGAGATTATCCCTCCTCTGGCCTATGTGACGACTTGGATGGAGTTGAATAAATCCCTCTTCTCTGCCTTGAAACTCGAGAAAAACATCATGTTTCTCACAATTACCCTTATTGTTTTTGTCGCGGCTTTGAACATTATCGCCACCCTTATCTTGATGGTTATGGAGAAGACAAGAGACATAGGTATTCTCATAGCCATGGGTGCCAGTTCTCAAAGTATAAAAAAAATATTTTTCCTCCAAGGAGCTATGATCGGAATCGTCGGAACAGCTGCTGGAGTAATCCTGGGGTTGCTTTGGTGCCTGCTTGCAAATACTTTTGAGCTTATCAAGGTGCCAGTAGATATCTACCAAATCTCTTACGTTCCTTTTCATATCAAACTTTTTGATTTAATCTTGATTGTGGGAGTTGCTCTTTTAATCAGTTTTCTCTCGACATTTTTCCCTTCGCATAGAGCATCAAAAGTCGACCCGGTTATTGCCTTAAAATATGAATAGTTTACTCAAAACCGTAAATCTTGGCAAAAATTATCCGTTGCCCAATGGAGTTCTGCGTGTTTTTGAAGGAATAAATTTTGAGCTCCTTGAGGGCGATCTTGTGGCTATAATGGGAGTTTCTGGAGTCGGAAAGACAACTTTCCTTAATTTACTGGGAACTCTGGATAATCCGAGCGAAGGAAAAATCCTGTTTGAGGGCGACGACCTCCTCTTTCATCGAAGTAAAAAAGAATTGGCAGAGATAAGAAACAGGAAGATTGGATTTATCTTTCAGTTTTTCCACCTTCTGCCCGAATTTACAGCTTTAGAAAATATTGCCTTCCCTCTTTTGATAAGAGGTGCGGAGAGGAAAGAGGCTGAGAGGAAAGCTCATGAAATCCTCAAGGAAGTTTCTTTGGAAGAAAAAGCTCATATAAGACCGGCACTGCTTTCAGGAGGAGAACAGCAGAGAGTAGCAATTGCCAGAGCATTGGTCAACGAGCCCAAGTTGCTTTTAGCCGATGAGCCTACAGGAAACATGGATTGGAAAACAGGGCAGATGATTCTGGCTCTCATTCAAAAGCTGCACAAGAAAAAAGGATTATCATCTGTTATTGTTACACATAATGAAAAGGTTGCTCAATTCTGTAACAGTGTATACTTGATGGAAGGAAGAGAATTGAAACTTTTATCCCGTCGATAGAGTTATTATTAAGGCAGTAAAGCGAAAAGCGAAATTAGTAAGATAAAATTAGGGGACGTTCCCATTTTGGGTTTGGTCCCCATTTTGCTGTATGAAATAGTTGAAATTAACTGAGCTGAAGAGTCACTGATCAACCGTTGGGGCGGATAAACGAAGTCAACGGATATCGTTGAAAAAAAAAGATTAATATGTTATAAGGAAAGAGAAATGAAAAAAATTCTATTATGCTTTGTTATCTTGTGCCTTGCGCCCTATCTCTTCGGGCAGGAGATGGTTGAGAAGATTGAAATCGTCGGAAACGAGCGCGTCACGCGGGAGACGGTTCTTTATTATCTTTCTTCAAGAGAAGGTGACTACTACAGCGAGGAGTTGTTGAGAAGAGATTTTAGAACTTTATGGTCAACAGGATTTTTCTCTAATGTCAGAATAGAAAAAGAAGATGGGACAAAAGGGAAGATAGTAAAGATCATCGTCGAGGAGAATCCAGTCATCAAGAATATCATCTATAAAACTGGAAAGAAGCTGAAGGAGAATGATATCACCAATAAACTAAAAGAGAATGATGAATACATCCTCCCTTATTCTTATTACAACGAGTTTAAAATAAAGAGAATCCAGAAGACGATCGAAGATTTACTCCTCGAGAAGGGCCTTACTTCTGGCAAGGTTAAGGTTAAAGTAAATAAAGAAGGAAAGAACGAGTTAGAGGTCTTGTTTGATATCAACGAAGGGCCAAAAGTTAGAGTTGGTGAGGTCGAATTTGAAGGAAACACAAAGTTACTGAAGAGTGTTGTTAGGGGAGCGATGAAGCAAAATAAGAAGCACGGATTTTTTGCCTGGATAACAGGGAAGGATGTCTTTAAGCAGAACAAGATCAGTGAAGATCTAGCCAGCATAAAAGAGAGGTACCGCGAACACGGATACATGGAAGCTACAGTTGGTGAACCCAGGATTGAGGAAATCACAAAAAGGACAATTTTGTTCAAAAAACAGAAGATGAAGAAGATCATTATTCCTGTCAATGCTGGCTACCGTTATACTGTAGGCGAGGTTAAGATCGAAGGGAATAAGATTCTTTCCGCTAAAGGCTTGCGCAGGCTCATTAAATTCAAAGAAGGTGATGTTTATAGCACCAAAATTAGAGAAAAAAGTATTGAAGAGATAGGAGAGATTTATAGAAACCTTGGCTACATTCGTTCCGCTATATATCCTGTAGAAAAACTGGACCCCAAGAGAAAACGCGTAAATGTGACTTTCAATATCATTGAAGGAGATGTGGTCTATTTAAACAGGATTGAATTCAAAGGCAATACATTCACTAAAGACAAAGTTATCAGGCGTGAAATGCTCATCAGAGAGGGAGATAGGTTCAGCTTAGCTAGGTTCAAAGACAGCATTTTGAGGATGAGCCAGCTTGGACTGATTGAGCCTGTCGGGGAGCCTGATATAAGGCCTAATCCTGAAGATCCCAATAAAATGGATATCATCCTGAATGTTAAAGAGCTTCAAAGGAACAACATCCAGTTTTCGGCTGGCTATAGTGGTTATGAAGGCACTTTTGTTGCTCTAAGCTACTCCACAGTGAATTTCTTAGGAGCTGGAGAAAAATTAGAACTTTCGGTTCAACATGGAAAAAGAATCAAAAACTATATGTTTGGCTTTTCTGAACCCTATTTTCTTGATTACCCGGTGAGTTTGGGATTTAATGTGTATAATCGTCATATAATATATCCCTTTCTGTTCAATCAAAAAGCAAAAGGAGTTAATTTTACAACAGGAGGGAGGGTTAAAGGATATTGGAGAGCAAATCTTACTTATGCCTATGAATACATCGATATCGATGCCGAAGAAGGTGGCTATTACTACAATTACCGAGGAGGTTATGCTGTAAGCAGTATAACTCCTATGATATATAGTTCCACCATAAACAGCCCCTTAACTCCAACAAGAGGTTCCTTGTATATGGTTTCAAGCAAGTTCTCAGGTGGTTTTTTGGGAGGAGATATGACCTTTATCAAGCCCCGCTTTGAGTGGAGTTTCTTCCATCCATTAGTCCTGAACCATGTTGTTGGATTCCATTTAGAGTATCAGTTTATCAAGGTATTTGGAGGTTCAAGAATTCCTATCTGGGAAAAATTCTATCTTGGGGGAGAGAGGTCGATCAGGGGCTACGAAATTTATTCCATAAGGGGGGACGATAATGTCGGCGGCGAGAAATCTTTTGTTTTCAACACAGAATACATCATTCCAATCGGCGGTCCCCTATATGCTATTCTCTTTTATGATATGGGGAATGCTTTTACTCGAGAACAGAAAGTTAGATTTAACAATTTATATTATTCGACAGGGCTGGAGATGAGGATATTTGTTCCTGCCCTCAGAGTTCCTTTCAGGCTCATTTTTGCTTATAATAACCGAAAGATACATGCTGATGATACCAGTTTCGCCTTTCGTTTTGCGATTGGCACCACTTTTTAAGCGATAAAGAGCCCATTTCAAATTAAGGAGGCACACGATGTGGAGAAGCAGTAGCAAAATTCCTTTATTAGCCCTACTCTTTACATTTCTGGTTTTTGCAGGTTTTGCTCAGGAATCAGGTAAGATTGGCATCGTTAATTCAAATGAAGTAATTCAAAAATCGACTGAGGGAAAAGCGGTTATGGCCCAGCTGCAGGAAAAAGATAAAAGCAATTCGTCTAGAATTTCTACAATGGATGAAAAAATCCGCGAGTTAGAGACTAAGCTCAATACCCAGAGGCTTACACTCACCCAGGAATCTATTCTTCAGTTAACTTCTGAGTTGGAGAGAAAGCGGACAGAAAGAAAGCGGTTTGCAGAAGATTCCTTAAGGGAGTTACAGGAGCTCAGGTTCAGGCTGTTCACTAAAGTCCAGGATGAGGTGATTCCGATTATCGAAGGATTAGGGAAGGAAAGGAACCTGGATATAATTTTTGATCTGGCTAATAGCGGAGCTGTATTTGTCAATCCGACGATCGATCTCACAGAAGAAGTCATCAAAAGATACAATGCCTCTAAGGCCACAAAAAAATAAAGGCTTGCTTACTATCGAGAAAATCCTCAAGTCCCTTCCCCATCGCTATCCCTTTTTATTGGTGGATAGAGTATTAAAGCTCGAAAAGGGAAAGTGCATTACTGCCATCAAGAACGTTTCCTATAACGAACATTTCTTCCAGGGGCATTTTCCTCATTTAAAGGTAATGCCTGGTGTTTTAGTTGTCGAAGCTTTGGCCCAGGCAGGCGGCATTCTTCTCTATCATTCCGTTCCCAATCCCGAGACAGTTCTTGTTTTTTTAACTACGATTAATAACGCGAAATTCAGAAAGCCGATTGTTCCTGGTGATCAACTGAAGTTAGAAGTGGAGATTCTAAAGCTCAAGTCAAAATATTCCTATATTTCGGGAAAAGCGTTTGTAGATGGAGAACTTGTTGCCGAAGCCGAGATTATGGCTTCATTTACAAATCTTGAGGAATTGAATGAGAGAGAATGATATCTTTGTTCATTCTACAGCCACAGTCCATCCCAAAGCCCGATTGGATTCAGGAGTCTGGGTAGGACCATATTCTTTTATCGGGGAAAAAGTTGGCGTCCACAAAAATACTAGAATCGATGCCAATGTCTTCATTGATGGCCAGACTGAAATAGGAGAAGACTGCCATTTTTCTCCATATTCTTCCATCGGAACAGAACCTCAAGACATTACTTATAAAGGGGAAGACACACTGGTTAAGATCGGGGATAGAAATATTTTCAGAGAATTCATAACTGTTAATCGGGGAACAGTCAAGGCCGGAGGGCAGACTGTTGTCGGGAATGATAATTATTTCATGGCTTACTCTCATATTGGCCATGACTGTTTTGTCGGTAATGAAACAATCTTTATAAACGCCGCCACTCTCGGAGGACATGTCACTGTCCAGGATTTTACTACAGTAGGGGCGTTCAGCGGCATTCATCAGTTCTGTCGGGTTGGAAAGCATGCCTTTATAGGTGGTTTTACGGTAATCACTCAGGATGTTTTTCCCTTCTCCAGGGTCGCTGGAAGTCGTCCCGTTCTCCTTTTCGGGTTGAATGCTGTCGGCTTGCGGCGGAGAGGCTTTTCCAGGGAGAGAATCAAGGTTATAAAGGAAATTTTCAAAATTTTTTTTTATTCCGACTTAAACAACACTCAAGCCACAGATAAAATCAAAGAAAAATTTCCTCCAGGAGAAGATAGAGATGAGATCATCAATTTTATTCAGTCCTCCCAGAGAGGAATCATAAAGAAGACAGCTGAAAAATGGGACATCGAATCGGGATAATTGCGGGCGCAGGAGAATTTCCGTTTTTGTTACTTGCAGAGGCTCAGAAAATGGGCTATTCTTGTATAGTTGCAGGCATCAAAGACGAAGCCGAAACTGACCTTAGGAATAAGGTTGATATATTTGAATGGGTTGATGTTGGTGATATTTTAAACCTTATAGCTTTTTTTAAAAAGAATGGAATCAAAGAAGCTGTGTTCGCTGGGAAAGTCGATCACCGGAAAATTTTTAATAAAGAAAAATTCAATGAGGCTTCCTGGCGCCTTTTGGCTCAAAGCAAAGACAGAGGTCCTGCTGCAGTCTTAAAGACCATCATTGATTTTATGGCTAAAGAAGGAATCCAAATCATGGACCCAACTTCATTCGTCGCTTCCTCTTTTTGTCAGGAGGGTGTCCTGACAAAAACAAAGCCTTCGCCAGCTGCGGAAGAGGATATAGAGTTTGGCTTTAAAATTGCCAAAAATATTGCTGACTTAGATATCGGACAGACTGTGATTGTCAAGGATAAGGCTGTTGTTGCCGTGGAAGGAATGGAGGGGACGGACGAGGCAATAAAAAGAGGCGGCCGGTTAGCGGGAGAAGAGACAGTCGTTGTAAAAGTAAGCCGTTCTTTTCAGGATGCAAGAGTGGATTTGCCTGCGGTGGGGCTCAATACTGTAAAAAGCCTTGTCGAGGCGAGAAGCAGAGCTCTTTGTATCGAAGCTCAGAGCATACCTTTTTTTCAAAAAGAGGAGGCTATCTCGTTGGCTGACGCCCACAGAATTTCAATAGTTGTTAAGAAACCGTAAGAGAAAGGAAATAGAGAGAGGCACTTAGATCATTTTCTGGAGAAAGATCAATGGATAAAGTAAGAGTAGGAATAATCGGAGTAGGGTATTTGGGAACCCAGCATGCCAGGATTTTATCTTATCTGGAAGAAGCCGAGCTTAAAGGAGTTGTGGATGTTGATTTTAAGAAAGCAGTTGAGATTGGAAATCGCCATAGAGTTCAGTACTATCAGAATTATGAAGACATGCTGGATGAGATTGATGCAGCTATTGTGGCCACCCCAACATCTGAGCATTTTTCTATTGCCATGAAATTATTGAGCAAAGGGAAGTCTGTTTTGGTTGAAAAGCCCATAACAGAGACAGTGGAACAGGCGGAGAAGTTGGTAGCCAAGGCTAATAAGAGCGGAACACTCCTTCAGGTTGGTCATTTAGAGCGATTCAATCCAGCTGTGGAAGCTGTGGAAAATGTAATCTCGGAGCCAAAGTTTATAGAAGCTCAGAGATTGGGATCTTTCTCGGCTCGATCCTTGGATATTGATGTAGTGCTTGACCTTATGATTCATGATTTGGATATCATTTTGGCTTTGATTAAGGATGATGTGAAAACTATCAGGTCTTCAGGAATACATGTCCTTTCAGAAAAAATTGATATTGCCAATGCCAGGTTAGAATTTAACTCGGGGTGTGTGGCAACCCTTACAGCCAGCCGCGTTCACCAGGGAAAGGTTAGAAAGCTGCGGATATTCGAGCCAACATCTTGTTATTCCATCGATTATATTGACCAGGAAGTTAAAATTTTTCCTTTAAACGGGAGACAGACTGATATTAAAATTTTGAAGATAGAGAAGGAAGAGCCTCTTAAAAAGGAACTCAAAAATTTTTTCAGTTGTATCGGAGATGGAAGGGAAGGTAAAGTAAGCGGCAACGAAGGACTTCGTGCCCTCAAACTTGCCTACAGCGTCCTGCAAGAGGCAGAAACATAAGGGGTCAGGTCTTGCTTTTTGCCTTTATTCATACAAACGTAATTTATACTAAGGGGTTAGATTGCGGGCGACACCGCTCTTTTTATAAATGGGCAGGGGGACATGGTAAGATCTCATCCTGAAGATAGGGGATATCTGTATTGCTTTCATCCTTGTAATGAGATTTTAATGCGTTTGTATGAGATTTTTGAGAAAGGCAAAAAGCAAGACCTGACCCCATAAATTAATCAGCCGATTAAAAGAGTCTTATTCACTCATCTTAAACAAAGAATCTTCCAAGCCTGAGTTGAAGCTTACATCTGTGAGAGTAAGTTTCATAAATTCCTCGTCGTCTTGAAAAATAATTAT
>SOIV01000049.1 GCA_004377005.1 Candidatus Aminicenantota bacterium
GTAGGGATTTGATTTATCAAATCCATATTTGAAATATGCTAGAAAAGCAGGAATGCGATGAGAGAAATTGTATCGTTACAGTGTTCTGAATGCAAACGGAGGAATTACACAACTACTCGGAATAAAAAGATACAAAAGGAAAAGATTGAGCAGAAAAAATATTGTAAGTTCTGCCAGAAACACACTCTACATAAGGAAATAAGATAACTGTAGAGAATAAGGAGCAAGAAAAAAGTAACTTAAATTATTGAAGCAGAGTCGGTGAGGTGAATGGATCTTAAAGGAGGCGTTAAAGAGAGAGGTGAGTAGCTCAATTGGTTAGAGCGTCGGTCTCCAAAACCGAAGGTTGCGGGTTCGAGTCCTGCCTCACCTGCCCATAATAATACAAGCTATAATTTAAAGGAAAATATCGAAACATCGCAAAAGTGTCATCTGTCTGTTTCTAAGATAAAGATTAGAGAATGAATAAAAAAGCAAAATGGTATAGACGCATTTTCTCTTTTTTGAGAGAAGTCAGGGCCGAGTTAAAAAAAGTGACATGGCCTTCTAGAAATGAGGTTCGCAGCACAACTATCGTCGTTATTCTTACTACTGTTTTCTTTGGATTATATCTTTATTTTATGGACCTTATTTTTTCTTGGATTCTTAATCAAGTAAGAGGATTATTTGGCTAGATTGAGTGAGAAAATGAGCAAAAATTGGTATGTCGTTCATACTTATTCTGGATTTGAAAAATATGTGGCTGAGTCTATTCACCAGAGGTGTATTGAGCTGAATATAAAGGATCAGATTGGCCAGATCATTATCCCCACAGAGGGTGTTGTTGAAATCAAAGGAGGAAAGAAAGTCGTTTCCACAAAAAGGTCTTATCCTGGTTACATCTTGATCGAAATGTCGATGACAGATGAAAACTGGCATATAATTCGAGAGACGCCAAAAGTGACTGGTTTTGTAGGATCAGGGAAAAGCCCTTCGCCCTTAAGTAAGGAAGAAGTCAGCCAGATAGTGGAACATATGGAGACAACCTCTGAAAAACCGAAACCAAAGCATTCTTTCGAAAAAGGAGAGGCTGTCCGGATCATTGATGGGCCTTTTTTCAATTTTAACGGCATAGTTGAAGAAGTGAATAATGAAAGAAACACTCTAAAAGTATTGGTTACAATTTTCGGTCGATCTACTCCAGTAGAGCTAGAATTCTTACAAGTGGAGAAAATTTAGGAGGAAGCATGCCAAAAGAGGTCGTAGCGACAATTAAGCTGCAGATAGAAGCAGGCCAGGCAAGCCCAGCTCCGCCTGTGGGTCCAGCACTTGGTCAACATAACGTAAACATCATGGACTTTGTCCGCCAATTCAATGAAAAAACTAACAAGATGGAAGAAGGAACGGTTATTCCTGTAATTATAAGCGTTTTTAAGGATAGAAGTTTCAATTTCATCATGAAAACCCCTCCAGCTTCCTATCTCTTGAAGAGAGCAGCTGGGATAGCAAAAGGATCTGGAGAACCAAACAAAGAAAAAGTCGGTAAAGTTACTGAAAAACAGATTGAGGAGATAGCAAAGGTAAAGATGCCTGATTTGAATGCTTACAGCTTAGATGCCGCAAAAAAAATTATCGAAGGCACAGCAAAAAACATGGGATTGGAGATTATTAGTGGCTAAAAGAGGAAAAAAATATATTAAAGCAAGGGAATTAAAAGAAAAAGAAGAATACTCCCTGGAAGAAGCCGTAAGTCTTGTTAAGAAACTCAGTTTTGTCAAGTTTGATGAATCTGTGGACCTCTCCCTTCGTTTGGGAGTTGATCCGAAGCATTCTGATCAGATGGTGAGAGGAATGGTTACCCTTCCCCACGGCACAGGGAAAACGAAGAAGATATGCGTGATTGGCTCTGGAGAAAAAATTAAAGAAGCTGAGGATGCAGGAGCTGATTATGTCGGAGGGGAAGAAATCATTGAAAAGATATCTAAAGGATGGATTGACTTTGATGTTGTTATTGCTACGCCGGATGTGATGAGGAATGTCGGAAAATTGGGCCGTATTCTGGGGACAAAAGGACTCATGCCCAACCCAAAGTCTGGAACCGTGACTTTTGATATCAAGAGGGCTGTTGAAGAAATCAAGACTGGTCGGGTGGAATTCAGAGTGGATAAGACTGCCATTATTCATTCCCCAGTGGGTAAGGTATCTTTCTCTGATTCGAAGCTTGTGGATAATATCAAATCTTTTATCCTGGCTGTTGTTCAGGCAAAACCGCCTGCTGCAAAAGGAAAATATGTAAGAAGCATTCATGTTTCGTCAACCATGGGTCCTTCAATCAGGCTCTCAGAGGGAGTTTTAGAGTTATAGGAGAGATAAGGTGAAAAGGGAGGATAAAGAAAAACAAGTCAAAGAGTTGAGTGATTCTTTCGAAAAGCACGATTCTTTTTATTTGGTCGATTTTATAAAAATGTCTGTTACCCAGGCTGTTGAGCTGAGAAGGATTTTTCGAGATAATTCCTACTCCTTTAGGGTTGTTAAAAACCGTCTTGCCCTGAGAGCTTTAAAAGAAGACTTCCCTGAAGATTTGAAAACATTCTTCCAGGGTTCCACAGCTATTGCTTTTGCTTCTCAAAATCCTGTGGGTTTAGCTCGCCTAATCAAGGATTTTTCAGACCGAAACAAGGTTTTGTCTGTAAAGGCAGGCATGCTGGAAGGACAGTTTCTCTCTTCTGAGAGATTCACTGAAGTTGCAGCTCTGAGCTCCCGGGAGGATTTAATAGCCAAAGTTGGCAACTTAATGGCATTACCATTAATAAAGTTATTATGGACTTGGCAGGCCCCATTAAATAGTTTAGGCAGGTTGTTGAGTCAATTAAAAACAAAAAAATAAGGTTGGAGGTAAAAATGCCCAAAGCACAAACAAAAGAGCGAAGTGAGACGACAAAGGAAAAACAAGAGAAAACAAAATTAACAAAGGAGCAGTTTTTCGGCCACTTGGATAACTTAACGGTTTTGGAACTCGTTGATTATATCAAGGAATTTGAAGAAAGGTATGGAGTGAGCGCACTAGCAGCTGCCGCACCTATGGCAGCTCCAGGTGGAGGCACTCCTCAAGGAGAGGCTAAGGCTGAAGAAGAGAAAACAGAATTTACTGTAATCTTAAAGAGCGTTGGTGACAGAAAGATTAATGTCATTAAAACTGTAAGAGAAGTGACGAGTCTTGGATTGAAAGAAGCCAAAGATTTAGTTGATAACGCTCCCAAGCCTGTGAAAGAGGGCATTTCCAAAGAAGAGGCTGAAGAGATAAAAGCGAAATTTGAAGCAGAGGGAGCAGGGATAGAATTACAGTAAACCAAAATTATGAATTTAATTAAAATCATAGGTATTGTCCTAAAGTTGTATTTCTTATTGTCATTGCGAGCCCTGCAGGGGCGTAACAATCCTCCGTTGCGAGTGAAATGAAGCAATCTCATAAAAATTTGAGATTGCCGCGTCGCTACGCTACTCGCAATGACAATTTATTGTATGAGATTGCCGCGCTACGCTCGCAACAACGGATTGCCGCGCT
>SOIV01000022.1 GCA_004377005.1 Candidatus Aminicenantota bacterium
GCTTATTTTATTAGTTTCATCCCCATTTCGAGGGCTTTTTTATTCAGGGGAATCAGATGGTGATGGCGTTTGGGAAGTGTCTCCTTTAATGCAAGGAGTAATGATTCTTTCTTAACGATTTTATTAATTTTGACCAGCGCACCAAGTGCCAGCATGTTCATGACTTTGATATTTTTAAGTTCGTTGGCGGCTTTATCAATGGCCGGGATTGGATAAATGTCTATATCGGTCCGGCTTGGGGACTCCTTTATGGTGCTGCATTCCCAGATGAGAATGCCACCCTTTTTAACCTTAGGTTCAAACTTTTTCAAGGAGGGCTGATTGAGAACAACAGCCACATCGTATTCGCTGACAATGGGGGAAGAAATCATTTGATCACTGATGTTAACCATGCAGTTTGTAGTACCGCCTCTCATCTCCGGTCCGTAAGATGGCATCCAGCTTACTTCTTTTCCTTCTTTCATGGCTGCGTAGGCCAGAAGCATTCCCATAGAAAGCACACCCTGACCGCCGAAACCGGCAAAGATCATTTCCTGTAACATCTCTGTATCTCCCAACGACAAAAACTATTCCGTCTTTGTTCGTCTTGCCGCATTGCCTTTCTTTTTTTTGCTAGGCTCCTTAAGAACACCAAGGGGGTAGTAGGGGAACATGTGCTCTTTTAACCAGTTTAATGATTCTTCTGGAGTGCATTTCCATCCAGAAGGACAGTTGGAAGCGACTTCAATAAACGTAGTGCCCAAGCCCTTCATCTGAAATTCAAAGGCTTTTCTGATTGCCCGTTTGGCCTTCCTGGTATTTGCCGGTGTATCGCAGCTGACCCTTTCCACATAGGCAACCATCTCAAATTGAGAGACGATTTCTGCCATTTTCAAGGGCATACCATCTTTATCTGGCGCTCTGCCGTAGGGAGATGTTGTGGTTTCTTGGCCCTCCAGTGTGGTTGGAGCCATCTGTCCTCCAGTCATACCATAGATACCGTTATTGATGAAAATGAAGGTAAAGTTTTCGCCTCTGTTGCAGGCGTGGATGGTTTCAGCTAGGCCGATGGCTGCCAAGTCGCCATCCCCCTGATAAGAAAAAACGATTCTGTCGGGGAGCATCCGCTTAATTCCAGTTGCTACCGCAGCAGCACGACCGTGTGCAGCCTCCTGCATATCAATATCCAGGTAGTCGTAGGCAAACACCGAGCATCCAACCGGGCAAACACCGATTGTCTTATCCTGAATATCCAATTCCTCAACCACTTCCATCAGCAATTTGTGAATGGTTGAATGAAAACATCCCGGACAATAGTGCATCCGTACGTCGACGAGGGCCTTAGGCCTTTTGTATATAAGCTCGTATCCTTCTTTCATTGGCGTTCTTCCTTACTTTAAGTGTTCCTTGATGGAATTAAAGACCTCCTGGGGAGTCGGGACGATACCACCCTGTCGACCATAAAAATGAACAGGTTTTTTACCGCAGACAGCTAATCTAACATCCTCCACCATCTGGCCAGCATTCATTTCAATAGAAATGAAGAATTTGACCTGATCTCCGGATGCAATCTCTTCTATTTGTTTTGAGGGGAATGGCCATAGACTGATGGGTCTGAAGAGACCCATTTTGATTCCAGCTTCCCGGCCAAGTTCTACTGCCTTTTTCGAAATCCGTGAACATAGACCATAAGCTGTAACGATGATTTCAGCATCCTCTATCTGATATTCTTCATACCGGACCTCATTTTCTTTAATTTTTCTGTATTTTTCCTGAAGCCGGAGATTCCGTTTTTCCATAGCTTCAGACTGAATGAAGAGGGAGGTGAGGATATTTCTTTCCCTATCAGCTGTTTTCCCTGTAGTAGCCCAGGGCTTGTTAGGTTTGTATGGGATAGGTTCAGGCAGAGTCACCTTTTCCATCATCTGGCCAATAGCACCGTCGGACAAAATCACGACCGGAGTAAGGTATTTGTCGGCTAATTCAAAGGCCAGATAAACGTGGTCAATCATCTCCTGGACTGAATTTGGCCCCAGTACTGGGGTGTTGTAATCTCCATGGCCGCCGCCCTTAACGGCCTGAAAATAGTCGCCTTGGCTGGGTTGAATGGTTCCGAGTCCTGGGCCGCCCCGGACCACGTTGACAAGTACACAAGGAAGCTCAGTACAGGCAATGTAGGAAATTCCCTCCTGCATCAATGTAAATCCAGGGGAGGATGTTGTAGTCATCACCCGGCCTCCAGCACCGGCTGATCCGTAGAGCATATTAACGGCTGCCAACTCACTTTCAGCTTGAATAAGAACGTAATTATGCTTTGGCTCCTCCCTGGCCAGATATTCTATCACCTCTGACTGAGGGGTTATCGGATATCCGAAATAACCCTGAAGGCCGGCACGAATTGCCGCCTCTGCCAGCGCTTCATTGCCCTTCATAAATCTTATTTCACCCAACTTTTGTCTCCATGATTGAAAGTTATTCCACCTTTTTGTAAACCGTTATTGCTGCATCCGGACAGATCACCGAACAGTTTTGACAGGCGATACATTTATCCTCATCAGTCAGGTAGGCGTAGTGTAAGCCGTAGCTATTTGTGTCCGACGTGTTAAGTGCCAGACAATCAGTTGGACAGTGGATCACACATAAATTACACCCCTTACAGCTTTCAATGGAAATTTCAACGTAACCTTTAAATGGCATTTATTGTTTCGTTATTGTTTATAGTTCGAAGCTCAGCACTCTGTGGGAATGGCACTGGATGTTGACAGCAGCGGGCATGGAGGCGATGTGACAGGGGAAAGCCTCAACATGAACGGCCAGAGCAGTGATCCTTCCACCCATTCCCTGAGGTCCTATTCCCAAATTATTTATCCTTTCCAACAGCCTTCTTTCCATATCTACATAAAAGGGGTCAGAATTGTGAGATCCCAGGGGCTTTCTCAAAAGAGCCTTTTTGGCCAGGAGAGCAGAATATTCGAAGTTTCCGCCAACACCAACTCCGACAATAATTGGGGGGCAGGGATTAGAACCTGCCTTATCTGCGGTTTCGACCACAAAATCTTCAACCCCTTCCATCCCAGCAGCAGGCGCAAACATCCGGACAGCGCTCATATTTTCTGCGCCTCCTCCCTTGGCGATAAACGTCACATTGAAAGCATCTCCTGGAACAACTTCCCAGTGGATGTAAGCAGGAGTGTTATCTCCCGTGTTTTTTCTTCGTATGGGATCCTCGACGACGGATTTTCTGAGGTATCCTTCTTCATATCCAGCTCTGGTGCCTTCAAAAAAGGCATCTCTCAGGCTTCCTAATCCGCCATCTTTTTTGAGTTCTACATCCTCGCCAAGTTCGACGAAAAAAACAGCTAGACCTGTATCTTGGCAGAGTCCCAATTTATCACACTTGGCAATCTTTGCGTTCTCGAGAATTTGTTTAATGACCTCTTTTCCTGCTGGGGACTCTTCCTTTTTTTCCATTTCTTTGATGACATCAACCACGTCATCCTGGAGTTCGAAATTTGCTTTCTGGACTAGGTCTTTTATTGTATCCCTGACCTTGGC
>SOIV01000209.1 GCA_004377005.1 Candidatus Aminicenantota bacterium
CATGATCCCACTCCTGGCCGTCTCACTTAAATCATCAGACCCTAAAGCGTAAAGCTACCATTCAAGAAAGGCTCAGGCTATATCACGGTTTTTTCACCATACAGCCATCGCCAAGCAACGGGAAAGAACTATTTAAGATTGATGCTTGGCGATTGAATTCTTCATTTCATTATCCATCATCAAATTCCTGTATACCCGTTCTGTTTGCTCGACTGTACTCTGAAGCGAACTGGAAGTATCAATGATGTAGTCTGCGTACTTCAATTTTTCTTGGGGCTGCATCTGGCTTTTTATTATCTTCATGGTTTGCTTTCGACTGATTCCGTCCCTTTCCATTAATCTTTTTTTTTGGACTTCTTTCTTGCAATAAGTCATGACAATCTTATCGAAGAAATCGGCAAAACCAGCTTCAATTGTTAAAGCAGCCTCGGAGATAAAGATATTATAATGTCCTTCTTTTTCAAGACGACTGCTAACCTCTTTTTTCTTTTCTAAGACAAGAGGATGTATGAGTTCATTGAGGAAGCGTCGTTCTTTCTCATCGGAGAAAATGATTTTTCCCAATCGGGATCGATTTATTGTTTTATCTTCATTCAGGATTTTTTTACCAAAGTGAGCGACAATCTTTTTCCATGTAGGTTTTTCAGGCTCCATGAGATCGTGGGCAATTTTATCTGCATGATGAATGTAACACCCCAGTTCTTCCAGGACTTCAGCAACTACAGATTTTCCAGAAGCGATTCCTCCTGTTAAGGCTACAATCAACATGGTGAAGACTCCAGATCTATTTTATAGAAAAATAATATTGGAATCAAAACCTATGCCTCGAATATAGCAATCAGTTATCAAAGATTCGAAAATAATTCCACCTGCAAGAGGAAAGAAGAGTGTAAAAGGAGGGTGATTATCATTGTTTGATTATAGTGGTTGAGTTGAGGGCTTTAAATTTTATGACGTGTTTTTATTTTTTTTTAAGTCTTTCGACAGGATTTTATAATTTTTGTGGAAGCGGAGTGCTACACCTTGCTTTTTTGTTTTTTTATCGAGTTCTTCGAGGCGAACGGTTAGACCTCCGAGACAAAGTTTTAGTTTTTTGCCCCCCCCTAGCTCCTTGGGCATGTCTATTACAAGGTTGAGTTTTGAACCAATAATCACGCCTGAGTCTAGACTGAAGTAGACTCCCTTAGAACTTATATTTTCAATTTTTGTGTTCTCTTTGAATATTTTTCCCAGAGGAAGCTTCCCCTCAATTTTTGCTGGAAGCGGGAGATCAAATCGCCACTCTCTGCGACGGTTGACCTCAATACTTGCAGCATCTCTAACTTTTTTTGAGGTTTTTTTGGCTGCCGTTTTTTTAGGTGAGGTTTTTTTGGGTGCCGTTTTTTTTGATGTTGATTTTTTTGTCATGTTTTCCTCTTAATTATCTTCAATAAGTTAAAAAAGCGCAGAATTAATAGCATACAATGCAAGTTGAAGTCTGCTATGAGTGTTAAGCTTGGCGTATATGCTTTTGATGTGGGATCGGACTGTATTCTTGCTTATAAAAAGGGCCCCAGCAATCTCATCATTGCTTTTTCCTTTCCCGATGAGTCTTAGAACTTGAAATTCAGTGGGGGTGAGTTGGTCAAGTGTCTTTTCTTTAAGATCTCTTCCAACCACAGAAATAATCCTGTCCATGATGCTGCTCATCTTATCTCGAGGAAGCCAGATTTCTCCTTTATTAATTATTCTTATAGCATTTTCTAGTTGATCTGAAGGGTCATTCAAGTCAAAATACCCTCTCACTCCTGCATTCATGAGCCCCACTACTTCTTCATGGGAGGGGATGTTTCCTAGAAGCAACAACCTGGATTTAGGTTTGGCATCTGAAATTTCTATGATGGCTTTGCAGATTTCTCGAATATTAGGCAAAGGCTCAGAATTTGTAAAAAGGATAACATGAGGTCTGAGTTCTTTTATAGATTCTAAAAAAGATTCAATTGTGCTTTTCTCGATATTGATAATTTCCATGTCGGGGGCGACATCAATAGCTTTTAAAATTCCTGAGAGGATTAAATCTGATGTACAATAGAGAAGAACATTGATTTTTTTCTCCTCTTCAGCTTGAGGTGTTTTTATCTCCACAGGAGCGGGAGCGGCTTTTTCGATAGGCTGTGGGGTTTTTTTTGCTGGATTTGTTGTTTTTATGGCAGGCTTCTTTATAGATTTAGGATTTTTCATGATTTTCTCGTTTATTTTAAATATGTTATAAAAACAATAATCTATTGTCAAGAATTGGTTGGTTGGCTTTATGACAAAAATTGGGCAAAGCGACAGGGTCTGACTCCAGGAATATATAAATAAATTAAGGGAAAGATAAAAAGCGTGAAAACTTAAATATTTTTTGAATGGAGAGAATTTATTTTATATTTTTTTTCTAGGCGGAGAGATATGAGTTGCTTTTTTTCGCTGCTCTGGTCGGCTTTGACGAACGTCACCCTTCCCGTGATTTCAAGTTTAAGATCACTTTCCAAGAGAACGGTTTTGGGGACATCCAAAAATAGCTTTAATACAGAGCCGATTGTTACCCCCGAATCAAGCCAAAAAACAGCTTCCTGAGAGCTTATAGAAGCGAGCTCAGTGTATTCTTTAAATTCATTTCCCGTGGCATCGATTCCCGAAACCAAAGTTGGAATAGAAAGCTCGAAACTTCGCTCTGTCTTCGCAAATCTGGTTGCGCCTTGGATGGAAGACTTATCGAATAATGTTGATGTACTCATTGTTGATTATATTTATGCCACAGGGCTGAGAATGTATCAATCGCTTTTAAAGATGATTTGTCGGGTGATTTTTTCATATTTTTTCTCATCGGGAAAGGTTAGACATGCGGCTAATTACGCTTAATCCCCTCTTTTTTATTCCCTTTCCAAATAGAGATAAGGTGCTTAAAACATTGCTTCTTACCCCTGTTTTAAAGATCTTACAGAAAGAGCATTTGTCTGACATGGTCGCTTCCTTTTCTTGAGAAGTTAAAATTACATCTTTTTAGAGAGTAGTCAATCACCCCTTTGGATGAAATAAAGGGTGAATTTTTTTCCTGCTTTCTCATCGGTCCTTTTTTTGCCTTTCTTGACAAAAAAAATAGCTGTATATAGAATGACCGATAATCGAAACGGAAGAGAAAGAAGTGAACAAAAAAGAACGATTTGTAAAGAAAATAACTCTTAAAAGTGTTGATTTTTCAAGATGGTATGTCGAAATTATTCAAAAGGCAGAGCTGGCCGATTATGCTCCAGTTAAAGGAATGATGGTCATCAGGCCATATGGCTATGCTGTTTGGGAAAGAATACAACGCTTGGTCGATGATAGGATAAAAAAATCTGGTCACTTGAATGCTTATTTCCCTCTCCTCATCCCCGAAAGTTTCCTTCAGAAAGAGGCCGAACATTTAGAAGGATTTGCACCTGAAGTTGCCTGGGTAACACATGGGGGAAAAGAAGAATTAGAGGAGAGACTGGCCGTTCGTCCTACTTCAGAAGCCATAATTGGCAACATGTATGCTAAATGGATCAAGTCATGGAGAGATTTACCGCTGCTGATTAACCAGTGGGCCAATGTAGTCCGTTGGGAAAAGGTCACCAGGCCTTTTTTAAGGACTACGGAGTTCTTGTGGCAAGAGGGGCATACAGCCCATGAAAGCTTTGAGGAAGCTCAGGATGAAACACTGATGATACTTTCTCTTTATAAAGAATTTGTGGAGAATGAACTGGCCATTCCGGTGATTTCAGGGAAGAAGTCAAAAAGGGAGAAGTTTGCCGGGGCTTTAGAAACTTTTGCTATTGAAGCAATGATGTCAGACGGAAAATCACTCCAGATGGGAACATCTCACAACCTGGGTCAACAGTTTTCCAAAGTTTTTAACATCAGGTTTGAAGATCGCAACCAAAAGCTTCAGTATGTTTGGCAGACTTCCTGGGGAGTGTCTACGCGTCTTATTGGAGCTTTAGTCATGGCTCATGGAGATGATTCTGGACTTAAATTTCCGCCTAACATTGCTCCTGTTCAAGTGGTTATTGTTCCTATTTCTGCGGGTAACTGGAAAGAAAATGTTCTCCCTTTGGCTCGAAATATTGAGGAAAAATTAAGAGAAGAAGGATTAAGAGTAAAGCTGGATGAGAGAGAAGAATTCACTCCGGGTTGGAAATTCTCTGAGTGGGAGATGAGGGGAGTGCCTCTAAGGGTTGAGATTGGTCCTAAAGATATAGAGAAGAAACAGGTAGTTGTCGTGCGGCGAGATACAGGAAAGAAAGAAAATGTGACGCAGGCCTCTATGAATAGAAAAGTGCCGGAAATTCTAAGAGAGATCCAGAAGAATATGTTCGAGATGGCTTTAAAGTTTCAGCAAGAGAACACGCATGAGGTGAAGGACTATGAAGAATTTAAAGCCATAATGGAATCCAAAAAGGGATTTATTAAGGCTTTTTGGTGTGAGGACCAAGTTTGTGAAGAAAAGATCAAAGAGGAGACTATGGCTACTATCCGGGTTATCCTTCTGGATCAAGATAAGAAAGCAGCCCGAGGAAAGTGTGTTTTCTGTCAGAAGCCGACGGAGACCGTAGTCTATTTTGGCAGAGCATATTAATTAAATATATAACGCTGAGAGGGATTTAGGATACGATGGGAAAATAATGCAGGGGTTTGATTTATCAAGCCCGCAGTTCTCAGCAAAAAAAATGAAGAAGGATTACCAGGAAAAAAGAGAAAAAATGGTAAAAGACCAGATAGAAGCCAGGGGAGTTAGGGATAGTAAAATTTTAGAAGCAATGAGAAAAGTTCCCCGCCATCTGTTTGTTCCTTGGAATATGAAATCCTATGCCTATCATGACGAACCTCTTCCTATTGGAGAGGGACAGACTATTTCTCAACCTTATATTGTGGCTTATATGTCAGAAGTCCTTCGTCTGAAGGGGAATGAGAGGATTTTGGAAATAGGAACAGGCTCAGGCTATCAGGCAGCTATCCTGGCTGAGGCTGGAAAAGAAGTTTTCACCATGGAGATAGTCAAGAGTCTTTCCTTAAGAGCTGAGAAAGTTTTGAAAAAATTGGAATACGAAAATATATATTTTAAAGTCGGAGATGGTACTTATGGTTGGAAAGAGCACGCTCCTTATGATGCTATTATGGTTACCGCGGCTCCGGTCGCAGTGCCAGAGGCTTTGCGAGAACAATTAAAAGTTACAGGAAGGATGATTGTTCCTGTAGGCTCTGCGTTTCAGGAGTTGGTACTTGTTATAAGAGAAAAGAAAAAATTCAAGGAGAAGAAGCTCCTTCCTGTCCGTTTTGTCCCCTTAATTTCGACACACTGAGTATGTGCGAGGAAAGAGAAGTGAAACAAAACATACACTTTAAGTTAAGACATTCAAAAAAGATAAGGAACATCCTTTTTTCTTGTTTGGCATTCTTTCTTGTTCTGTCTTCACTAGAATGCGGAAAGAAAAAATTTGTCAAGATATTTTTCCCTGATGGTTTTTCTATTACAGCCGAAGTAGCTATTTCGGATGAAGAAAGACAACTAGGGCTCATGTTTCGGGAAAAACTGAATCCTGACCAGGGAATGATCTTAGTTTTTAAAGATGAAGATTTTCACTTTATCTGGATGAAAAACATGAAAATATCTATTGATATTCTCTGGCTGGATAAAGAGAAAAGGATTGTCCATATCGAACGCAATGTCCCCCCGTGTAAAAAGCCGCCTTGTGCTTCCTATTCTTCCAAGATTCCAGCAATGTATGTCTTGGAAATAAAAGCTGGCATGGCTGATAAGAATCAGCTGAAACTCTATGACAGACTTGAATTTATCTTAAAATAAATCAATGAGTTAATGCGGACGTTCCCCAAAGTACCACAATCTTGAAAATTAGCATCTCACTCATTATGCTTTCATTGATAGAAAAAATAATCGGTGACTATCAAGGGAGGTTTTTATGAACAGAAGCTTCAGTATATATTTAAAATTATTCCTTGTTTTCTTTTTCGTATGCTCATTTTTGCTCCAAATTACCTTTCTTTCGCCAAAGGCTTTTTGTTCTGATGTTGCAGAATTTGAAAGTAATGGTAATCCTCCCGTAGGGGCACAGATTGATTATCCCCCCGAGTGGATACAAGGTTGTACTTTGGTATTGCTGAGTACGAATGATATTGATTCCGCAAATAAAGCTCGAGATTATATCATAAGTAACGACGGCGAAATTTTTGTTCTTTCACCTCCCCATGCAATGGTGGGGCGGATAAATCCCACAGTTGCAGATGAATTGCTGGGAAAATTTGGGATTGAATCAATTTTTTATCGCCCTGTCAGTTTAGAAGAAATAAGATACAAGGATAAGCAAACCGTTTCTCTTGTTAAATTTTTTAATTATGTTACCTCTGGCGAGTTTGAAAAAACATTTTTACTGTACAGAGAAAAAGGTGAGCCATTAATAAATGATGCTTTGCAGCGTCCCTTAATAGATCACGGAGATTATTTAAGGAATCTTAGTGATAGAGGGATGAACGTTGTAGGGCTTAAGGAGGAAAGTGATCGGTTTCGGGGAGAGAAATATGGATTTCTAAGTCCGGGGAATAGCGATTCGTTGATAGGAACAGTCGCTTGTTGTTTATTTTACATAGAAAGCGACGGGAGCATTAATTCTGACCAATATACTTGGACTCAAGCAGCTTTCGATCTAACTTATAACCAGTGTTTGACAGGATTAAGCTGGTGGGCGAGTAACGCGCAGACCCGTGGGATTAGCTTATCATTTACTCTGTTTTACTATGCAAGCCCAGATACCAATCAAGGGTATGAGCCTATTGTCCATTCTTCATCTGATGATTATTTATGGATTAATGCTATCATGTCGAATTTGGGTTATACGACCGGCTCCAAGTTTACTCGAGTTGATGCTTTCAATACAGATCTAAATAATCAAGCAGGAACTGATTGGGCATATTCTGTATTTATTGCCTATAACCCCACTGGCGAAGGAGCTGCTAAGAGATTTACTGATGATCGATTTGCCTATGCCTATTTAGGAGGACCTTATACTCAATTATTATATAAGAATAATGGATGGTCGGTAAGTGATATATGGAGGATATTAGCCCATGAAACAGGTCATATTTTCTGGGCTTGTGACGAATATTATCAAGAAGGATACGGAGGGTGCACGAGCTGTGACCCATGTAATTCCTACAGGCCAATTTTAAACGGAAATTGTGAGCATCCGAGCTGCAACCCGGTTAACACCGTACCCTGCATAATGAGACATAGTGAGGATGCAATATGTCACTACACCGCAGCTCAAATCGGGTGGGGATTGGATGAGCCACCCACCACATCCATCACCTTACCACTGACAGGTGAAGAAGTTAGTGGCATCGTTACGATAGAGATCAGCGCTACAGATGACGATGGAATATCAAGAGTTGAGTTTTATGTAAATGTAGGATTGGAGGAGACTGACACCACTGCTCCTTATCAATTTAACTGGGATACAAGTTCTTTTATTAATGGCGATCACACAATAAGAGCCGTTGTCTATGACTCAATATTGCAAACCGGAGAAGATGCAATAACTCTAGTTATCCTTCCTCGCGCCTCCTTAAATTTTTCTTACCATAAAGAGGAAAACAAGTCCTTGTTATTGAGAGAATTCATAAATGTTCTATCCTGGGAAGCTTATCCATTAAATGCCATTGTGAAATACAGAATTTATCAGGTCGAAGACTCAAGCCAAAGCTTATTGGGTGAGGTGAATGTTCCTTATACAGAGTACTTGCATAGAAATGTAGATGGAGATAAAGAATATACATACGCTCTGGTGGCCGTTGATCCCAAAGGTCGAGAAGGAGAAGCGGCCTATACAACAGGACAAGGAGTTTATGGAAGAACAGGGAATACTCAAGTAACCAGAACAGCTTTATCCGCGAGCAGGCAGAGGCTTAGAGGAGGGGAGAGCGATACCTCAAGGAGGGATAGTCTGAACACAATGGGCATGGATTTAAATAAATCTATCTTAGCGAAATCGACAAAAGCTCTTAAGCCTTTGAACTTTGCTGGTCAGCAGGTGTTGAATAGTTCCCTTTCTCAGACAGAACATACCAACGTTCTATCTTGGCAGGCCAATCCGAACAGTCAAAATACGGAGAAATACAGGATTTACCTGGTGGAAGGAAAAATCCAGAGTTTGTTGGTTGAGTTAAGCACTGATTCTTTAGAATACATACATCGGGACGTAGAGAAAAACAGAAAGTACAAATATGCTTTGGTAGCTGTGGATAGTATGAACCGTGAAAGCGAACCTATTTACACAAAAATTGATTAAGGAGGTAAAGAAACCATGAGAGTAAAAGGAATATTAATATTCTGTTTAGCAATAATTATGTTTTCGGCTCTTTCACACGCAGAAGTTTTTTTTATAGAAGCAAAGGGGAATTATTTTCAACCTAAAGATCAGAGCTTCAAAGAGATATACGGAAATGGAATGAGTTTCGGAGGAGAGATCGGCATAACTTTAGGGAAAGGAATAGGCATCTGGGCAGGAGGCCATTATTTTTCCAAAAAAGGGAAGCTGACTTTTATGGAAGAGGACACAGAGATTCAAATTATTCCTTTTTATGCAGGCCTAAGATTTCGGCTGGCAAAAGCAAGCATAAGACCATACGTAGGATTTGCCGTTGGATATTTTCGATACAAAGAAGTAAATCAAATCGGGACAGTTAAAAAAGGAGATATCGGGTATATCGGGCAAGTCGGTATCATTTTTAAAGTAGGGGGAGCATTATTTCTTGATATCAAAGGCAGCTACAGTTATTGCAAAGTAAAGCCAGTGGATATTGAAGCAAATTTAGGCGGCCTTCAAGGAGGAATAGGCTTAGGATTAGAATTTTGATGAAGCGGCCTAATCCATCTTGTGTAGGGGCCTGATTTATCAAACCTGCACTTTCATTAATATTCTGGATGTGTTTGATTCGTATTCTGTAGGGGCTTGATTCATCAAGCCCACATTTATGTTTATTCTTTGGATGTTTTTGATCAACCAAAAAAAAAGCCGAAGACCTCATGGTCTTCGGCCTTTTGGTTTCGTGTCTATTAAACTCTCGCCATTAGAGCTTGACGCCCAGGCTGACACCAATATTGAGATCAGGCCCTGAACTATTTCCGGTAAGGAACCACGGCCCTCTGAGAAAGATGGTGTCGTACATATAAGCTTCTATGAAAAATCCCTTCTTCATGTTAATGGTAAACCCGAATGCAGGAGCTAAAGAAGAGGTAGCCTGAGCACTTAATGTCTTCCAATCTTCGGTTGCAGGATCAGTGTCAGGGTTTGTCAGCGTCTTTTCCTTAGAAGTCTCGAAGGTGATTGAAGCCCGCATCGTGAACCAATTGAACAGCCGCTTCTCGGCCAGGATTCTCAGGATCGGAAAATAGGATGAGCTTGGGTTATTCTTTTGGGAATCTGTATCAGCCGTCTCCACGCTCCTCTCTTCCTCTGACTTATCGGTCATAAAACCTACCTGGAACCCAACATTATAGCCTTCTCCATGGAACAGGGGCCCTGCCAAAAAAACCAAACTCTTCTGGGCTCGTCCATAAGTTGTTCCATCATCATCAGTGTCGGTGTCGGGGTCGACCTTCAGGGAACCTCCATAGGAGAGATAGGAAAGGTTGGCGATTAGGTCGGTGCTTTCGTTTATCGTATAGTCGACTTTTATGTTAACATCCATATCCGTTCCGGAAAATGATGCTTTTTCATTGTCTGCTGTTGAGCCAGTAGCAATCGTATATTCATAGAGATACTTGGGCTTCCCTATACCGATATCGATGGCCAGATTCAGGTTGTCCTTTAGCGGATATCCCAAACCTGCCCGGAACATCATGGTTGAGATCTTCTTTTTGAAGGTATCTTCTTTTTCGGTGGAAACTGACTGGGGATCATTAATGCGTTTGCCAGAAACTCCCCGGCCAACATAGTTGAGGCCAAAACCAGCCTTTAGCTTATCGCCCAAAGGGAAGGCATAATAGAGGCCAAAGGATCTTACGCCATTTATATTAGTCACATTTACGCCATCGACTCCCACATTAGTTTGACCACAAATTGGTGCGACTAAGCCGTTTAAGCTGTTTATATCTTGGCCTGGACCAGCCCAGATATTGTTCCGGTAGCTACCGTAGCGTTTTCCGATCTGAAGACCGAGAACCCCGGGCAGGCCAAAAGACTCCATCTTAGCAAAGCCGAAACCGCTATAGATTGCTCCGTCATAATCAATGTTTACAAAATCGGGGTTGTCCAGCATATAGATAGGGTTGAGCAGAGAATCAACCGAAGTGATCACCATCCCTGCAGGTGTTAACTCATGATAGATTGCCCCTGTGAGGACTATCTTTCGTGAATCCGTGGCCTGCATATTGGCAGCCAAAATCAGGGAAATAGTCCCAATCAAAATAAATTGTTCAATTCTTCTCATTATAAATTACCTCCCTTTATATAAGTCGTGGAAGTCCTCGCTTCCTTGAATAATTAATCTTCTTTTTTAAGTAGATTTAATTTTTGCTTCTTAAGAACTGTTCAACTTTTTCTTATTGTTTTGAATACTTTTTATTTCATACCCCCTTTATGCGGTCAATAACCTTTTGAGGTGATTCTTGAGGTGATTTTTTTACTCTTAGATATTCTTTGAACAGGATTTAATGCAATTTTCACTAAGTTTGATCGACTAAATTTATGGATGAAAGCAAAACCGGGATTGCATGATTTTTATGATTGAAGGGAAGGATGGAAGAGAAAAAATTTTTTATTAGGGGATACAGGAAAAAAGTCGATTTCGCGACTTTTTATGACCCTGAGCCTTATTCGCTAAAAGAAGCAATAAGTAAGGCGGACGGATATTTTAGGAAAATAAGACGCCTTGGGAAGATAATGCTCTTTGAGCGAGAGGAAGCGGATAATAATAAAGCAGTTATTTCGATGAAAAAGTGGCGAGGCTTTTTGGAATTGGGGATTGACGGGAAAATAATAATAACAAAGAATTGCGAAAAATATTATTTTAACCGCAGCAAGGGCCACAACGGTTGATGCGTTGGCCTCGGCCAAGGCGATGTTCAGTCTGTCGTCTAAGAGGAGCTAGTTCAACCTAATTTCACCTAATTTCCATCTTAAGCTGAATTCAGCTTGAGAGATTGCCACGCCCTTTCAGGGCTCACAATGACATTGTAAAAATATATATTGCGTTTATATTAGTCTATTATTTTTTTAGT
>SOIV01000297.1 GCA_004377005.1 Candidatus Aminicenantota bacterium
TGAATTCTTTTCCAGATGGAGATCCCAGTTCTTTTTTAATATCTTCTAGCTCCTGGATGACGTCTTTCAACGGCGTAATCTTTTTAAAATGGCTCAATTTAACCACGAAAACTTCTAAATAAATCCTGGGGTGGGAAGAGAATTTCAACCCCGGCTCTCCCTGTTGAAGGGCAACGAGATAACGGAGCAACTCCTCTTCGGAAGCTTTCTTTGCTTCTTCTTTTAAATCATTCATGTCTTCTTCATTCAAAGGTAACAAATCCTGCGGATTCTTGGCCGATTTGACCAGAAGCAAATTCCTAAAATGCTGAACGAGTTCTTTATAAAAAAATCGAAGGTCATAGCCGCTTTCTATCACTTTTTCCACGAGCGGAAAAGCTTCATCAGGCTTTTCTTCCAGGATTGTTTTTGAAAAGGCAAAAAGGAGGTCTTTGCTGATGGTTCCTAATATCTCTTTTAAATCCTCATCATTTATGACTTCTCCCGAAAAGGCAACTGCCTTGTCAAGCAAGCTCTGAGCATCTCTTAAACTTCCATCTGCGGCTTCGGCAATAAGGCTTAAACCGGAGGATGATATCTTTATTTTCTCTTTTTGAGAAATGTCCACTAAATGATTGATTATCTCTTTCTGAGAGATTTTTTTGAATTCAAAGTGCTGACATCGAGACATGATCGTGGCCGGGACCTTATGTAATTCAGTGGTCGCAAAAATAAAAACAGTATGGGGTGGAGGCTCTTCCAGAGTTTTTAAAAGTGCATTGAAGGCTGGAGTAGTTAGCATGTGGACTTCATCAATGATAATGACCTTATAACGGCTGTGGATAGGCTTGTATTTTACTCCTTCACGAAGCGACCTTACCTCATCAATCCCCCGGTTAGATGCCCCGTCAATTTCGAGAACATCCACAGAACGGTCCTCGCTAATTGCCTTGCATAATTCACATTTATTACAGGGAGTAGGCGTTGGACCAAGCTGACAGTTCAAAGCTTTAGCTAAGATCCGAGCAGCAGTCGTTTTTCCCACTCCCCTCATTCCAGAAAAAATATAAGCTTGAGCAACCCTATTGTTTTTGATAGCATTCTGGAGCGTTTGAACAACAGGTTTTTGGCCGATCATCTCCTCGAAAGTCTTGGGTCTATATTTTCGGGCATAAATAAGATATGTCATTTTCTCAGGTTTGAAAGGTTAGATAAGGAAACTGAGCTCCTATTATTTGAACAAAATATATTATCACAATTCGCTATGAATTCAAAAACTATTTTAATAAGTAATAAGGGGACGTCCCCCATTTATACATTCATATCGTTTTAGACATGGATAAAAAAAAGAGCCTTTTTGAGATTCATACAGCTGTTTTGTTGTTCGGATTAGCCGGACTTTTCGGTAAATGGCTCATCCTCTCTCCTTTTATCATCGTCTTAGGCCGTGTTTTTTTTGCCAGCATAACCCTGGCCCTACTTCTCTGGTTCTCAAAGCAGAGTATGAAGATCTCGCCCAAAAAAAATTATCTCTACCTCATCTTTCTCGGATTAATCCTCGCTGTTCACTGGGTTTCTTTTTTTAAATCGATCCAGATCTCTACGGTAGCCGTAGGCCTTCTTTCCTTCGCAACCTACCCCGTCTTTACGACTTTTCTTGAACCTCTATTACTCAAGGAAAAAATTGTCAAAATGAATATTTTTTTCTCGTTATTTTGTGTTGTCGGAGTATTCTTAATCATCCCTCGTTTTGGCCTTGATAATTCCACCTTCGTTGGAGTCCTCTGGGGCCTGCTTTCCAGCATAACTTTTGCTGTGCTTACAATTCTGAACAGAAAACTCACTCAGCATTTTTCAAGTCTGCTCATTGCCTTTTACCAGGACTTCTTTGCCATGCTGTTCCTCCTCCCTTTCTACTTTGTGCTCCGGCCTGCCTTAAATACAAACGACATTCTTCTCCTTTGTGTCCTTGGAGTGTTCTGTACTGCTGGCTCTCATACTCTCTTTATAAAAGGAATGAAGCGCATAAAAGCTCAAACCGCAAGCATGATACACTTTCTTGAACCTGTCTATGGGATTATTTTCGCTTTTTTCTTTCTTCATGAAATCCCTTCTCTTCGGATAATCTTAGGGGGAGTCATTATTTTATGGGGTCAGATTTTAATAATTTTAAGAATTTTTAAAAAGAGGAAAAAAGATGCACACAAAATTTGATTCTGAAATAATTGTTCGACCGAGTGAGATCGATATAAACCGCGTTATTTCTTTATTTTCTTTTTGACCGTTTTCTTCTCTGGCTCCTTCTTATCATCTTCCTTTTTCTTCACGACTTTTTTCTTTTCTTCTTCATGCCTCTTTTTTATATTGGATTTTTCCTCTGTGTGGCTTTTTTGAAGCTGAATAACTTTTTCTTTGTGTTCTCTCTCGACTCTCTTTTTCACGGCAGATGTCCTGGCAGTTTTCCTCTCTTTTTCTAATTTCTGTTCGAGTTCCTTCACTTCCTTCTGCTGGCTTCTCTCCAGAATTCTGATCTCTCGCTCATGAGCGTCTCTTAGATTCTTTTCTCTTTCAGCAGCGGGTTCCTCTTTATCGGTTTTTCTGATTACAGTTCTTCCTCCTGATATCCTTGCTCTTGCTTCATCTTGTCTTACGACTGTCTTGGGCTTCGCAGTCGCACTCTTTCTTATCTTTGGTCTGTATACCTCAAGTTGTCCAGCCCCAATTCTTTTTACCTCTGCTTTATCTCCATCCTTGAGTTCATACTTTGAAATTTGCTTCTTAGTTATCCTTCGGACACGATCAATACCAATTCCTTCGTTAACGACTCTATTGTTCCGGACGTAAATATTCGTTTTATGGACCGTGTATCTGATGATGGTTCTATTTCGCTCATAAGGAAAGACATGGAGATGGAGAGATGTATCCAAAAAATAATTGCCATCTACAAAAACCCAGTGTGAAGCGGGGATGGAAAAAGCGGTACGTCTGACGCCAACTCCCACGATAAAAGGGACGCCGGGCGGGAGGGGAGCCCATCCTATATACATATTACTACTGCGCCAGGTGACCCAGCCAGGTCCCCAGACGGTTCCAGGTACCCAGAACCAGCCAAGGTCTCTATTCCAGTCCCACCGGCCATAATGAAAAGGAGCCCAGCCCCAAATAATCCGAGAGCGCCACATCCAACCATAGTCTGTCCAGACCCAATGTCCGCGGGTATAAGGACGCCAGCCGTAGGGCACGTCGCGGGGGATCCACACATACCCATATGGACGATAATTGACCCATATTCCGTGCGGAGAAAGATAATCATAAAAATAAGAAACATCCAGACCTGGAGAGACATCATCATATGGTTCTTCGTAATATTCTGCTTCTGGGCGGATACCTTCTTCTTGAAAAGGGACATAAATAAGACAGCTTGCAGTAAAAATTAGACCTAATAAAACGATAAACATATGTTTTTTCATGGCAATTCCTCTTTCGTTGACATAGTTGATATATTATTAATAGTAAAGCAGTAGAGCTTTTTTTTCAACTCGAAA
>SOIV01000254.1 GCA_004377005.1 Candidatus Aminicenantota bacterium
AATTCAATTAGAATAAAAGCATGAAAAAGAAAAATTTGCCTCTAAAAGAAATCTTTCTCGAGGATGAAAGATTCCGTATTTCTTATTATTTTTCCCTGGAAAAACTGATTCTTTCTCTCCAGAAGGTGGGTCTCCTCAACCCCCCTCTTGTCGCATTGCAGGATAAGCGCTTTATTCTTGTATCGGGGTGGAAAAGGGTCCTTGCTTGCATCAAGCTGGGTCTTTCTTCTCTTCCTGTCTTTGTGATTGAAGAAGAGGACGAGCTTAAGACCTTTTTGGCGGCATTTTATGAAAACTTGGCCACAAGGGAATTTAGTCTTCTCGAAAAAGCAGAAATACTGAGTAGGTTGAAAAGATTTGGAGAGGATGAAAAGAAGATCGTTCAGCACTACCTGCCTCTCCTTGATATCCCCTCAACCTTATCCAATCTTGAATCATACTTGGCCTTTTCTCAGCTCGAATCAGAAGTGAAAAGAATCATTCATCAGAAAAATATGCCTTTCTCTTCGGTCAAACTCTTTGCTGGATTTACTCCCCAGGAGAGGAAATCACTCTTGCCCTTGCTTTTGCCTTCAGGTCAAAATAAAATGAAGGGAATCCTCGAGGACCTGAAGGAAATATCAAGGAGAAATGATATCCCTGCCAAAAAAATACTATCCTCAAAAGAAATTCTGGATATTATGGGATCTGAAAAATTATCTCCCCTTCAAAAGGCAGATAAAATTCGTCTCATTTTAATGAAAAAGCGGTATCCTGCACTTTCCTCACGGAAAGAATCTTTTGATTCTTTGCTGAAGAAACTCCGGTTGCCCAAGAATATCATGGTTAAGCCTTCGCCATTTTTCGAGGAAGAAAACTTTTCGGTGAATTTTTCTTTCGGAAATCGCAAGGAATTGAAAACCAACCTCGTCAAGCTTCAAGAATTAGCCGCAAAACAAGAATTTGCAGAAATATTTAAACTTAAATAACTCGCGATGAGTAAATCGGAATACTTTCCTAAAAAAGTTTATATAGAAAAAAGGAGTTTCGATTTTCCTCTAACGAGAAGAATCTTGAAGAATGTGGGCCCGGTCCCTAGAGAAGTCATCGATGATCCTCAAGAGGTGCTTGAAGACATAAAAGCTTCAAAGGATGTTATAGGTACGGGAAAAAAGTATCTTTTAATCACCCGTCAAAGAGGAGAATTCGTCAAACCATGTCCCTGCACTCCTCACTACCTTGGATGCAATTATTTTATCGTCAACATAGATCTTAATTGCCCTCTCGACTGCACCTACTGTATTCTTCAACATTATTTAACGAATCCCTTAATTACAGTCCACGTCAACCGGGAAGATTTATGGAGACAGCTTGATATTTTTTTACACAGGAAAAGACACCGGACAGTTCGCATAGGAACAGGTGAGCTTGGAGATTCGTTGGCCCTGGACCATTTAACTGAAAATTCCATAGATCTCGTTTCCTACTTCAGAAAAAAAAGAAATGTCATCTTTGAGCTAAAGACAAAAACTGTAAATATAAAAAATATTCTAAAAATAGAACCAGCTCCTAATGTTGTCGTTGCCTGGTCTCTTAATTCTCTGAGAATTGCCAATGAAGAAGAAAAGGGGGCTCCATCTGTCGAAGAAAGAATAGATGCAGCCAGGAGAGTTTCGGAAAGAGGGTTTCGTACCGGTTTTCATTTTGACCCCATAATTCATCATCCTGACTGGGAAGAGGGATACGAGGAAGTAATTAAGATATTGCTGGAAACCGTCGATTCGGCCAGGATTGCTTGGATAAGCCTCGGGAGTTTTAGATTCCCCGCCTCTCTAAAAGCTATTATCGAAGAGAGATTTCCTAAGACGAAGATTATCTACGATGAATTTATAAAGGGAAAAGACGGAAAACTCCGCTATTTCAAGCCTCTTCGTTTAAAGCTTTACAAAAAGATTGTTGGCCTTATTAGGGAACGGGGCGGGAAGGAGATTCCCCTTTATTTTTGCATGGAAAGCGAAGATATTTGGCGTGAAGCTATGGGATGGATACCTAAGGGAGAGGAAAACCTTGAGGCGTATCTTTCCTCTCCCCTTGGTTAATCAATCCTTCCTGTTTTAATCTCAGTAATGATGCCTACTATCTCAACGCCAGCTGCTTTAAGAATCTCGACTACGTCTACGATATTTCCGTATTCCAATTCCCCATCAGCTCTTAAGTAGAGCCTTTTATCAGACGCGGTCATGAAAGCTTCTTCTATCATAGTTTGAAGATTATCCAATGTTATCAGATCTTGGCCTATATACATTTTGCCGTCTTTCCTGATGGAGAGAACCACTTCTGGACTTTCAGGCATGCTTATAGTGTTAAGAGCAACAGGCAGTCTTACGTCAATTCCTTTTTGGATAAGAGGTGTTACTACCATGAAAATGATGAGCAGAACAAGCAGGACATCACAGAGAGGAACAACATTAGGTTCAGAACTTACTTCGTCTTCATTTGAAAGCATCATTGACATCTTATACCTCTCTTTTCAAAATTTTCTTGATTTGGCTTTATTGTTCAGGTTTTCCTAGTGATCTTCTGATGAAAAAGTCCACAATTTCAGAACTGGTGTTTGCCATTTCAGCGCTGTAGATATCGATCCTTGTCCGCAAGAAACTGTACAACCAAAGCGCGAGAATAGCCACACCTATTCCAAAGGCGGTTGTCACCAGAGCTTCTGCAATACCTCCAGCAACAGCACCGATTCCTCCAGAGCCTGTCTGAGCCATACCACGAAATGCGTTCATGATTCCCGCAATTGTTCCGAATAGACCTATAAAAGGAGAAGAGGTAGCTATTGTAGCTATCGTATTCAAACCTCTATTCAGTTCCTGGGTGAAAATTGTAGAAGCTCTTGCACAACCTCTTTGAGCTGTTTCAATCTGTTCTTCAACGCTGAGGTTGTACTGTTTTCCTTCTAAGAATTCCTTAATGCCAGCAGCAGTCACCCGTGCTAAATGGCTTCCCTGGTTTTCTTTCGTGGAAGAAAGTTTCAAGGCTTCTTGGATTTGGCCTCTTTTCAACATCCCTGCAAGTAGTGGCGCAACCTTCTTTGATTTTGCCCTGGCTTTGTAGAAAACCAACTGTCTCTCGATGAAGAGATAGAATGAAACGATAGAAAGAATCATCAGCCAGATCGCAACTCCTTTGGCTAAAGGGGCCATCAAACCCCACATTTCTACTAATCCCCATTGCATTTTACGTACCTCCTTTTCTAAGATGGAAAGTCATCTTAAGAGTATCTTATTTTAATTTAAATGTAACAGTAACGGTGAAAATAACGCCTCTTGGGCGGCCGTTGATAATCATTGGTTCATAGACCCACTGACGGACAGCATCGACAGCTGACTGATCGAGAAGTGGGATGGATCTGAGAATCTTTACAGTTGCTACTCTTCCGTAAATATCGGTCACAGCCTCGATAATTACTACCCCTTCGACTCTTGCCTGGCGGGCAATTTCAGGATAGAGGGGCCTGACTTCCTTGATTAATCTAGGCGGTTTAATCTGTCCGACCGCTCTTATAGGGGCTTCGACTTCACCGACAACACCGCCGAGGATACCGCCGACGACTCCGCCGAGCACACCGCCGACGACTCCGCCTTCCACTCCGCCTTCCACTCCGCCTTCGATACCAATATCGCTGAGTTCTTCTTCAGCTATATCTTCGGGTATAACTACAGGAGCGACGAGTTTACCAGGTTCGACTGTGGTTTGGGTTCGGACAGGTCTGATACGTGTTCTTTTTTTTGCGGTTTTGCGTTTTTTTGCTGGGGGAGGAGGTGGAGGAGGTGGAGGAGGTGGAGGAGCAAGAAAAGCACTGTAAATTTCTACTGTGGGCAGATTTTGAGTGCTAAGAAGGGGAATAATAACTATAGCGGCAACGAGAAAAACATGAACAAGAATAGCGACAGGAAGAGCAATGGCTCTTTTCAAGCCTCCTTTTTCTGCGGTAATAAAAGAGTCTTTGAAAAGAGAAAGGATTTCTTCTGTAGGTTTTTCTTTTGGCTTAATTTTTTCAGCCATTTTATTACCTCGGTTTATAGGTATTTATTAGATCGAAAAAAAATTATAAACGAAAAAAACATTTTTGACAAGTCTAAAATAATCATTTTCCCATGCCTTTTTTCGGCTTGAATATATTATTCCAGTAGTAAAGGAGCGGACAGGATTGATAGATGGAAGAGTAAGTTCCTGTGACAACACCAATAATCATGGTAAAAGCAAAATCATTTATAACCTCGCCACCAAATAGAAAAAGAGCTAATACGGTCAAGAAAGTTGTTCCTGAAGTGATCACAGTCCGGCTTAAGGTTTGGTTAATACTTGTATCAAGAATTCTTTCAAAGTCATGTTTCCTCAAAATTCTTAAATTATCCCTGACTCTGACGAAGATGACAATCGTATCGTTCAGCGAGTATCCGACTATGGTTAGCATCGCAGCTATAACCGGAAGGTTTATTTCTCTGTTGGTTAAAGAGAAGATGCTCAGAGTGATTAAGACATCGTGAGCTAAGGTCAAGATGGCGGCAACTCCGTAGGCAAGCTTGAAGCGGACGCCTATGTAGATAAGCATTCCGATAAGGGCCCATATTACGGCCTGTGTGGCTTTTCTTCTAAGGTCATGCCCGACCTGAGGGCCAACTGTTTCCTTGCTGAGAACAGCCAAACTGCCAAGAAATGTTTTGCCCTCAAGGGTGATAATAATCTCCTGGCCTTTTCCTGTTTCTTGTTGAACCTGGGCATAATCTTGAATAATGCCTTCTGAAATTCTGAAAGAAAGGATATTTTGAGCGATGGCCGATGCTTCTCCGGGAAAAGCAGCTTCAAGAATGAGAGTTAATTCCCTCTCATCAATAGTGTTCAAGTCTTTAAGACCCTTTTCAAGAGCTATTTTGTCTTCCTTCAGTCTTAAAGCTTCTATCACTTTATTCCCGATGATTTCATGGGCTTCTATTTCTTCTTCCTGGCTTTTTTCTAAAGTCTGTAAGCTTCTTATCAAATATTCTCTTTTGCTGGCGCCGATTTCCTGTATCCGGCTTTTTTCTAAACCAACCTCACTCAATAATTTCCTGACTTCATCTATAGGAATCTCGTTTTTTAGCATCACCCGGACCAGCGAGCCCCCGGCAAAATCGATGCCGTAATTCAGTCCTTTGCCCTTGGTGATATTAATGATCCCTCCTATAATGATGATTCCAGACAGGCCGAAGGCAAAAAGCTTGTACTTCATAAAATTGAAGTCGGGCTTTTTAAATATCTGCATTTTTATATACTTAATTTATCTCTTCTTGTTTTTTTTGCATGGAATAAGTCGAAAATTAAGTGGGAAACAAACACGGCGGTGAACATGCTTGCTGTAATGCCGATAATAAGCGTAACTGCGAATCCTTTAATGGGACCAGTTCCAAACTGGAAAAGGAAAATAGCGGCGATGATAGTGGTTATGTTTGCATCCAGAATTGTCTTGAAAGCACGAGAAAAACCAGATGTAATCGAACTATATATACCCTTACCTGAAGAAAGCTCTTCTCTTATCCTCTCAAAGACTAAAACATTGGCATCGACTGCCATACCTATAGTCAATATGATTCCTGCAATACCAGGAAGCGTAAGGACCGCTTTAAAGTAGGCTAAAGTGCCCATCAGTATGATGATATTTAAAGTGAGGGCAATAACAGCGTTAATTCCAGAGAGCCGGTAATAGATAACCATGAACACCATGATTAAAATAAGGGCCATGAAGATAGCTGTAAGTCCTTGCCGGATGGAATCAGCGCCCAGTGAAGGACCGATCGTTCTCTCCTCCAAATATTTGATCGAAGCTGGAAGCGCACCTGCTCTCAGCACAAGAGAAATATCTTCAGCCTGTTCTTGTGTGAATTTGCCACGTAATACTCCACTGTCAGAGATTCTATCTTCGATAGTTGCCACTTCTTGAATTTTTCCATCCAGGATAATGCCCAGGGGTTTGTTAATATTCTCTGAAGTAAGTTTAGCGAACCTTCGAGCTCCGTCCGCGTTAAACGAGAATAATACAGCTGGGTTGTTCCATTCATCGATGGAAGGGCGGGCATCTCGCAGATCCTTTCCTGTAACAGGGGCTACCTGAGTTACAAGGTAGTAACCTCCCTCTGTTCTCCTGGGATCTCCCCTTATGACCTGCTGATCTTCGGGAACCTTACCACCAAAATCCGCAAGCAGGGTCTCTCTATCAGGCGCTGGTCCTGCTTTAACAAGTTTCCATTCCAAGAGGGCTGTGGTCTTAAGGATGGTTTTCACTCTTTCCGGATTTTCGACTCCGGGAAGTTCGACTATAATCCTGTCGCTTCCTGTTGTTAGGCCCTGCCTTTGTATAGTCGGTTCAGTAAGCCCGAGTTCGTCAACTCGGTTTCGGATTGTTTCCTGAGCTTGTTTGACTGACTGGTCCCTGTAATATCGGGCCATATTTGGTTTTAAGGAAAGGGACACGGTGCTGCCGATGATAGAGTAATCCCAATCCCTGAAATAGTCGTCCAGGAGTTCTTTAATCTGCCCTTCTTGCTCAAGGTTGATTTCTTGGAGGGAAAATTTACTTATTGTACTCTTAGTGATTGCTTTATGTTCAATATCTTTCTTTTTTAGCCGTTCTCCGAGACGCATAATAGCCTGATCGGTTTCGTAATTTAAGGCATCATCCGTTACAACTTGAAGGACAAGATGCATTCCTCCTTTGAGGTCAAGCCCTAGTTCTATTTTGTCTTTGGGAGGGTAGGCGAGGATTAAAGCAAAAACAATGACCAAGGCGGTTAGAATAACTTTCCAGCGTAAGCCTTTTTTCATCTTAAACCAATTGCTTTTACACGAAGAGAAACGAATGAAATTTATCTATAAATAGCGGATCAAGGATATGTTACTTTTCCTTTTTTGGCGGGGTTAGGATGACTGCAATAGAGGTTTTGGTGATATCAATCTTGACATTGGAAGCTATTTTTAGCTCAAGCTTGTCTTTTTGAACTCCCATGATAGTTCCGTGTATTCCACCTGACGTTATGATTTTGTCTCCTGGCTTGAGGTTCTCAACCATTTCTTGATGCTTTTTCTGTCTTGTGCGCTGAGGCCTGATAAGTAACAAGTAGAAGACCAGAAAGACGAGGCCCATCATAATGAAAAAATGGAGGGAGACTCCCCCGCTGCGAGGAGCGGGTGGAGCTTGGGAAAGGAAAAGGAAAAGCCCACTAAATATCATTTTATTCTTCCTCTTTCTGTTTAATTATACTTCGTTTGAAACGATTATACGTATTTGATTCAATAGATTGCCTAATTTTCCTGAAGATGTCAAGATAAAAATGAAGATTGTGGATTGTATTAAGGATAGCGGAGCTAATCTCCTGTCTTTCGTATAGATGACGGAGGTAGGCACGGGAGAAATTCTGGCAAGTATAGCATGAACAATCTTCATCAAGAGGTCTTTGGTCTTGAGCATATTTTACGTTTTTAATGACGATTTTTCCCTTGCTTGTGAAGAGAGTTCCGTTTCGGGCGTTTCTTGTAGGTAGAACACAGTCGAAAAGATCTATCCCTCTTTCCACCGCCTCCAAGATGTCGCTGATGTAGCCTATGCCCATGAGATAGCGAGGCTTTTCCTTTGGAAGAAGGGAATCGGCTCTCTCCATGATTTCTGCGAGTTGAGATTTTGGTTCTCCTATCCCGAGCCCTCCTAAAGCATACCCATCAAAATCGATTTTAAGTAAATCCTCGATGCTCTGCTTTCTCAGGTTCCAGTATACACTGCCTTGGGTTATGCCCCATAGAAGCTGAGAAGAATCCTGCTGAAGGAAGTGGGTCTTGGAGCGCTGAGCCCAGTGAGTGGTAAGCTTCACTGCTTCCTTTATCTTTTCTTCAGAAGAAGGGAAGGGATGGAAGTGATCCAAGGCCATTATAATATCCGAACATAATCTTGTCTGGATATCCATGATGTCCTCGGGAGAAAGAAAGATTTTCGTTCCGTCGAGATGAGAGGTGAATTCAACTCCTTCCTTTTTCACTTTAACAAGAGGGGAGAGGCTGTAGATCTGGAAACCGCCGCTGTCAGAGAGAACTGGCTTCTGCCAGGAGATGAAAGAATGAATTCCTCCCAGTCTGCTTATTGTTTCAACCCCAGGCCTAAGATACAGATGGTAAGCATTGACGAGCATGAGCTGAGCTCCCAGGTTTTGAAGCAGGCTGTGGGGAAGGCCCTTTACAGTTCCCTGACTTGCCACAGGAGCGAAGGCAGGAGTTTCAATAGTTCCATGCTGGGTGTGGATGATCCCGGTCCGGGCAGAGGAATCACTATCTGAAGCTTTAATCTCAAATGTTTTCTTCATCATCTAGCAATAATTTACGGCGAGAAGCGGAAATATATAACATCTCCATTTTGCACGAGGTAGTCCTTTCCTTCCAGGCGCAGGGCTGCCTTTTCTTTAGCAGCCTGAAAGGAGCCGTGCTTGAGGAGTTCTTCCCAGGAGATGACTTCTGCCCGGATAAAGCCTTTTTCTATATCTGAATGAATTGAGCCTGCTGCCTTCAAGGCTGTCGTGTTCTCCTTGATTGTCCAGGCTTTGACTTCATCCTTGCCGATTGTAAAGAAAGTAATAGCTTCAAGAAGATCGTAGGAAGCCTTTAAGAATTTAGGAGCACTCAGTTCTCCTAATCCGTATTCAGAAAGAAAAGCTGCTTTGTCCTTTTCTTCCAATTCAAGAATTTCCGCCTCAATATTTCCACAAAAAGCAAGGACTTTTACTCCTTTTTTCTTAGACGAGTAAATTTCATCAGGGTTTTCAATTAAGGGAATATCTTTCTCGTCGACATTAATCATATGTAAAAGTGTCTTCTGGCTTAAAAAAGAGAAGCTGCGGCTGAGCTTTTCCTCTGATGGAGAAAGGTCTATCTCCCGAATCGCTTTTCCTTCCTCGAGATGGGGATGCAGGCGTCCGAAGAGTTCTTTCTCTTTTTCTCCTTCGGGGACTATTGACTTTTTCAGTTCTTTTTCCAATTTTTCCAGCCTGGCCTCTATCGAGACTAAATCGGACAGGATGAGTTCCTCCTCCATGGAAAGGATATCATCCACAGGACTGATTTTCTCTTTTGGATGGGGAATTTGAGCATCGAGAAATCCCCTTACAACATGAGTGAGACCGTCTGCCTTTCGGAGATAACTCAGGTAGGCACTGTTTTTGACATCACCGTAAGAGATTCCAGCCAAGTCCATGAAATCGACTGTTGTCGGGATTTTATTTTTTTCTGGGTAAAGAGCACATATTCTTTCCAAGCGAGAATCGGGAACAGGGAATGTTCTTCGGTTGAGCTCTTTTTTCCCTGTGTCATAAGATTTGACATCTATTTTCGCGCCGGTGAGCAGATTAAATAAAGTGGTTTTTCCTGTTTTTGGATAGCCAAAAAGAGTGATGTTCATGGGTTAAGTATAATATAAATAAGTATAATATAAATAGGTAGTAAAGGCGAATTACGGGGTCAGACTTGCAATAGAAAAGGCAATAGAACAGGGGACAGGCTACTTTTTTTTGATCTATTCAGGCTTTTCTCTTCGTTGTAAAAAAGAAAAAAGTAGCCTGTCCCCTTTTTAATTATTCAAGTTTTGAAAGTCTGACCCCACTTGATTATTTATGCAAGAGAAATATAATAGTTGTCTTGGAATAATTAGATGAAAAAATCAAAAGCGATTCTCCTCCTTCTACGCTTACCATTTTTGGTCGTCACTGCAGGGGCTGTCTTTGTGGGAACGGCTTTTGCTTGGTGGCAGAATGAGCAATTCAATTTAGTGTTATTCCTTTTAACCTTTTTTGGAGCCTGCTTTCTTCATATTAGCTGTAACGTTGCTAATGATTATTTCGATTTTAAAAGCGGGAACGACGCTTCCAACAAGAATGCCTTAGTCCCTTTTTCCGGGGGAAGCCGAATGGTTTTGGATGGATTTGTCAAACCTAACGAGGCTCTGGCTATATCCTTCGTTTTCGCTATTTTAGGCTCAGCGATTGGCCTTTATCTTAATTCTGTATCAAACGGAAATATAATTTTATTCATAGGGCTGGCTGCTCTACTTTTTGTTTTCAGCTACAATGGTTTTCCGGCACGCTTGGTCAACAAGGGATTAGGAGAAATTGCCATATTTTTAGCCTGGGGGCCTTTAATGGTTTTAGGAGCCTACTATGTTCAGGCTGAGAGTTTTTCCTCTTTTTGGGTTCTCGCTGTGGCCTTTCCTTCTGGCATTTTAACGACTCTGGTTTTATTGATTAATGAGTTTGCTGATAAAGAAGCTGATTTCTCAACGGGAAGAAAGACTTGGGTCATACTTTTTGGATTCGAAAAGAGTCTGTTGATTTATCTATTTTTGGCTTTAAGTTGCTATATTCTTGTTTTGAGCGGCGTGGTCTGGGGAGGCTGGCCGATCTGGTCATTACTGGCAGTAGTTACGCTTCCTCTGCCTCTCATGGCTTACAAAGTTGGCCTGAGGAACCTGGATAATTGGCCATCTTTTCTACCGGCAGTTAAAAATACAATATTGATGAATTTTATTTTTTTAGTTATATTAAGCGTCTCATTCCTGGTTTGAAATGAAAAAAGAATTTAGAATAAAAAAAGCAAAAAAAAAGCGAGAAAAAAGCTTTTATCGGGAATTATTTGAGCTTCTTGCAGAAACAGCTGTATTTGTTTTTTTTGTCATGACCTTTGTTTTCCAGGCCTTTCAGATTCCTACTGGTTCTATGGAACCTACTTTGCTCGTGGGAGATTTTCTCCTTGTCAATAAGATGGTTTATTATGAGCCTGTTTTATCGCTGGAGAAATTGATAATCCCCCGAAAAGAAATAAAGAGACATGACATTGTTGTTTTTAAGTTTCCGAATGATTTAATGAAGGATTTTGTCAAAAGAGTTGTTGGCTTGGAGAGAGAGAAAATTGAGATTAAGGATAAACAGGTTTTCGTAAACGATGTGCCCATATCTGAGAATTACAAGGTTCATATTGATAGCCAAGCTCGCGCCGGGGATGATTATTATTATTATAATAATTCTATAAAGGATAATTTCGGACCAGTGTTTGTACCTGCTGGTCACTGTTTTGTCATGGGAGATAATCGGGATAACAGTCAGGATAGCCGCAGCTGGGGTTTTTTAGATCTTAACTTAATAAAAGGGAAACCCTGGGTTGTCTATTTTTCATATAATGCTGAAAAGGATGCTTATAAAAAGACAGGTATGA
>SOIV01000286.1 GCA_004377005.1 Candidatus Aminicenantota bacterium
CTGTCTGTTATTGGAAATCCATCGGAATCCTTTCTGGATCTTTTCATCTTTATCATGACCAAGAAGACACAAGATTTCAAGAGACAATGCATGATATGTGGGTGCATATTCATTAAGATAAGCCCCGCGAAAATCTCCTGCTTTAGATTGCGTAGAGAATACGAATTTTATCGCCTTTTTAATTCCTTCATCTTTCAGAGTGCAACCGAAGTTATGTAATTTGAACATATTTTTTAATGTGTCGACTATGTAATAGGACTTTTCCCAGCGAGGATGGCCTTCGTACTTTCTTTTACACCACCCACCATTGGGTTTTTGACTTTTCAAAATCCTGATGCGGGAAGCATATTTTTGCAGGTTTTTGAATTCCCTATCTATTGGAACTTCAAGAATATCCTTTTTCAGCCAGTAAAGGATAGGCAAGTTCCCTCTTGCCAGGAGAAATTCGATGGCTTTGTTAGGATTAACTTTCATCTGGGATCTTACCAAACTAATCTTATCTCAGTTCACCTTTTCAGGATTAATGATGATACATAAAAATTCAAAAGGCTCTTGAAAGGGATTTTTGAACTGGTGATTTTTGTTTTGTTCTATTAAAAGACTTTGCCCCTGGGAAACAGTAATATCCTTTCCATTTTCATCGACAACCACCCCCTTGCCATTCTCTATTTTTACAACATGCTCATGGTCATGACTATGGAAAGGAGTGTGGCCTTCAGGAAGGATTTTGAAATGCCTCATGACGATTTTAGAGGAGCCGTCGTCAGGTCCGATGAGGATTTTCCTTATAACGTTCTTAATTCCTTCTTCCTCAACAACGCCTTCAGATACATCGTCGTCTTTTTTAATGATCATTTTCTCTCTCCCGAATTTTTGCCATATCCGTAAAGAACCATTCCCGGGAGTCCGCCTGTGTGCTTTCCTTTTTCTACAACCAGCTCTCCGTTAACAATGACATACATAAGCCCCTGACTGTATTGATGAGGGTTGGGAAAGGTGGCCTTATCCGCAAATGTATTTCTGTCAAAAATAGTTAAATCTGCATACAGCCCTTCTCTAATTATTCCTCTTTCTTTCAACCTCAATGTCTGAGCCGGCAAAGATGTCATCTTTCTCACGGCTTCTTCCAATGGAATAACTCCACGTTCTCTTACAAAGTGGCCGATGACTCTGGGAAAAGTTCCATAGTTCCTAGGATGGGGAATTCCCTCTCCTTTAACTCGAACTGCGCCATCAGAAGCATGCATATTGTAGGGAAGGCGCATTAAATCCTCAACATCTTTCTCATCCATCTGGAAAAAAACTCCTGAAGCTCCTCCGTTTTTCTCGATATCAATGATTAAATCCGCAGCATTATCGACTGTTGGTTTCTTGCCTTGAGCGAGAAGGATCTCCTGAAGGTTTTTGCCTTCATACTCCGGAAATTTCTCTGAGCGGGCAATATAAATGGTCTCTGGCTTGTTAATTCCCTTTGTTGAAGTAAGTCTTCTCCTGATGACGAAAGATTTTATTTTTTGAAAGGATTCTTTTTCCTCTAATCTCGCCAGGAAATTTTCTTTTCCGCCCTCAAAAGCCCAGGAGGGAAAGCTGCTGGTAAAGCCAGAGCTTGTTGCTGTGTAAGGATATTGGTCAAGGGTGACTTCAACGCCTCTTTTGCGGGCTTCTTCAACCGGTCCGGTTATCATTTCCAGTTGATACCAGACAGCATCATCGGCCAATTTTATATGAGAAATTTGGACAGGGATATTGTTTCTCTCGCCTATTTCGATGGCTTCTTCAATAGCTTCAGTTATATGGCGTCCCTGATCTCTAAGATGGGTAGCATAGATTCCTCCGTAGCGGGAAACAACAGAGGCAAGCTGGACTATTTCTTCTGTTTTGGAATAAATTCCAGGAAGATAGGAAAGACCTGTTGAAAATCCCAGGGCGCCTGCTTTCATCTCCTCATCGACTAAAGCTTTCATCTTTTCCATTTCTTCTTCTGTAGGTGCTTCCATCTTAAAACCCATAACCTTTCGCCTGATTGTGTTATGCCCGATAAGGCAGCCAAAATTTACAGATGCTCCTCGATCCTCGATTTTTTTAAAATGCTCCTTCAAGGGAAAAGGATGACCTCCGCAGTTTCCACCAATAACAGTCGTTACTCCCTGATAAATGTAGTTATCAACGGTAGGGACCTCTGCAATTTTGCGGTCACAATGGGTATGGATATCGATAAATCCAGGGCAGACAACTAAGTTTTGAGCATCAATGCTTTTCTTTGCTTGGCTTTCATCTATAAAGCCAATCCTGACAATCCTTTGTTTCTTCAGGCCTATATCGCTTTTAAACCAGGGATTTCCCGTGCCATCTATTATGAAGCCGTTTTTTATAACAAGATCATAAGGTTTTTCCAGGAAAGTGCAGTTCGAAAGGCAAACGAGAAAAACTAGCCCGAAGAAAAAGAATAATTGTTTATAATTCCTTCTCATCCATGACTCCTTAGATAACATTATTTCATAGGAAGAAATATAAATTTTAGTCTAAGTTGAAAATCCCTGTCAATTTTTTATAAAAAATAATTTGATTTTACCCTGGAATTTAATGTAAATTTTATTTCAAGCAGTTTTCCCAAATAACTGGTTTTTTAGCAATTTTGGAGGAATTGAATGGACAAGCTTATCTTCCTGGATAATGGAGCAACTTCTTTTCCCAAGCCAGAAGAAGTCTATGCTTTTATGGATAATTTCTATCGGAATTTTGGAGTTAATCCTGGACGTTCTGGGTATGACCTGTGCATGGAAACTGGAGAATTAGTAGAAACAACCCGAGAAATGCTAACAGAATTTTTTAACGGAAAAGACCCGAATAGACTTTGTTTTTCTTATAACTCTACGGATGCCTTAAATCTTGTAATAAATGGAATCCTCAAAGAGGGCGATCACGCGATAACCACAACAATTGAACATAATTCCGTATTAAGGCCGCTTTATCACCTGTATAAATACAATGGCGTTGAAGTCGATTATATCCCTTTTGATGGAAAGGGATTTGTGGACCCTGATGAATTTCCAAAAAAATTCAAAAAAAATACAAAACTTGTCATTGTCAACCATGCCTCCAATGTGATCGGGACTATTCAGCCTATTAAAGAGATAGGGAAACACTGCAGGAAGAATGGAATACCCTTTGCCATTGATGCTTCTCAATCGGCAGGAAAGATTGCCGTTGATATTGAGGAGATGAATGTGGACGTGGTAGTTTTCACCGGTCACAAGTCTTTCCTTGGTCCTACAGGGATTGGTGGCCTCTATGTCAGGGAGGGAATTGAGATAAGGCATACCCGAGCAGGTGGAACAGGAGTTCGTTCTGCAGTCCCCACGCACCTGGACGAGTATCCCTACAGGCTTGAATATGGAACTTTAAATACTTTAGGAGTAGCAGGACTTCATGCAGCATTGAAATGGATAAAGAAAAAAGGATTAAACAATATCCATGAGCAAGAAATGAAACTAACAGCAATGCTCAGGGATGGGCTTAAA
>SOIV01000071.1 GCA_004377005.1 Candidatus Aminicenantota bacterium
TCCATTACTTTTCCTTTTTCCCCAGGCGTCTTTAGTTTATTATCTTTTTAATCCTAGTGAAAAATAGTGGCGGAGAGGGTGGGATTCGAACCCACGGTACAGCATCTAGCCGCACACACGCTTTCCAAGCGTGCTCCTTAAGCCACTCGGACACCTCTCCACTTCTTTCTCCAATATTTAAGCAGCAAAAGAGAGGATGATTAAATTATCAAAAAAAACCTACAAGGTCAATTTTGAGGGTTTATCGAAAGCATTTCTTTTTCCGTGATAGAAAGCAAAATTGTTGATCAAAGAATCGGAAATGCTTACGGCTTTACCTCACTCATTAATGCCTATTCTTTCCTGTAGATATTAATTATATCTTTTAGCAAAGAAGCTCCTGCGCCTTTAGGGTCAGATTTTCCGCCTGTCACTGTTATAGAATCCATCGTATCGGTAGTAAAAACAATGCCCTTATTGGTTCCATCCACACCAAAAAGAGGGTGGGAACTGTCTATAACGGTCAATCTCACTTCAAGTCGAAGCTCTTCTGCACGCTTAAAGAGTATTCCCAATAACTTTAACTTTCTGTCTTTTTTCCTCCCCTGCGTCAAAAGATAGGGAGGAATCACATCGATACCTTCAACTGTCATATCATCCAGAGTAAAATCTGCTTTCAGCAAGGCATTCGAAATAATAAGAATCTTGGAGGCTGTATCCAATCCGCTTACATCCAGGGAAGGATCGGTTTCTGCTATTCCCTTGGACTGGGCCTCTTTTAAAGCCTCCTTGTAATCTACGCCCTCTTTCATCCTGGTCAGGATGTAGTTAGTCGTGCCGTTTAGAATACCTTCAATCCGAGAAATCTCGGTCCCAGCCAGTGAATAGAGAGCAATATCCAGAGCAGGAAGGGCAGCAGCCGTCGCTCCGCTGAATTTTAAAGCCACATGTTTTTTTTCGGCCTTTTCAAGCAAGCCGCGAAAATCGATAACGAGGGGACCTTTGCTGGCAGTCACCACATGCCATCCTCTATCCAAAGCATGACGGATATGGCTGAGACCGGGTCCACCGCTTTTGATGTTGGATGGAGTGCATTCGACAAGCACTCCCGGCTTAATTGAATCAAGCACAGATGTAAGTTTTAAGTCTGGCTTCCAAAGAGGATTTTTCCGGAACATGGATAAGGAAGAATATTTTTCAAGAATCTCGGATGTATTCAGAGCCTGAGAGGAATGAATAGCACCTCCTATCTCAAAAATGGAATAGAATTTGATATCCAGTTTGTACCGCGCCTTGCAAAATTCCTTTTTCTCCTGTGCAACACGAAGAAACGCTTGACCAACATTTCCGAATCCCATCAGGATGATGTTTACTGTTTTCATATAGCTACTATCTTATTATACTCAAAAGTAACTCTGATACGTTTATTATCACTTCTTTTTAGCGGTAAAAACTCCGTTGGGTTGAGTAACCTTGGCTTCTGTAACTTTCCCTGCCTCATTCACTACAAATTCTACGCTATAGCCAGTTAAATTCTTCAGATTAAACTCTGTCCCTTTATAAGGAACCAATTCGTATTTTGGCTGGCCCGGGACAGAGAGGACAAGCTCATTATCCCCCCTCAAAGAGACAGTTACAGTCATTTCTCCAAGCAAATATTCTCCCACGAATTTTTCAAGAAAGCTTCTCTCCTTCATCTTTTTCTCGGGCATCTTAGTAAACACGATCGCTTCTACGCTATCCTCTAACTGAACAGAAAGACTGCTAATATTTCCCTTATTGTCGGTAAAGAAGGAGACTTTTTGAGTCATATCAAGAAACTCATTGCTCATCTCGAAAATGTCGTAATGATAATGTTTCACATCAAATGAGACGGAATTAAAAACGCCTTTTAATCGGTCGCCTTCCTTTTTTATAGCTACAACACCATATCCAGGATGCTCATAGTCTCCAGCGTAATCCCCAAGCGGGTGGGATGGTTTTGTGTTCAGCTTGCGGTCTTTATCCTTCTCTTTTTTGGCTTTTTCAGCTTCTTCTTTGGCTTTATCTCTCTGATCCTTGATGCGTTTATTCCAGGGAATCTGGTCAAATCCGAGCAGACGATCATAGGCATTATAGGCAACAATTACCGGAAGAGGGGTGCCGCTCATGTTAGTGAAAATAACCATCCCTATGTTGTCTCTGGGCATAAAAGTAACTCTAGCGGTAAATCCATCGATGCCTCCGCCATGGGAAAGCATGAGATGACCTCTGTAAGCAGTAATTCCCCAGGCCATTCCGTATGTTGAGTAGAATGATTCATCATATTTATAGGATTTTGAACTAATCATCTGAGGAGAATGAATTTCCCTTAGGCTCTCTTCAGATATAATCTGTTTCTCGCCAAACTTCCCCTTTTCCAAATTGAGTAAAAGCCAGTCTGCCATATCAATCACATTGGAATTTATCGAGCCGGCAGGTCCGACTGTATCTATGTTTCGGAAGGGAATTTCTATAACCTTATCTTCCTTTTCCATGTAAGGAAGAGCGAAATCCGGAGCCTTCTTGGAATCTTCCACTGAAAAATTGCTGTCATTCATGCCTAAAGGCCCAAAAATACGATTCTGGACAAATTTTTCCCAGGTTGTTCCTGCAATTTTTCCTACCATGTAACCCGCGGTCATAAACATCAGGTTTTGATACTGGTAGGTGGTTCGGAAATCCCTGCTTGGCTCAAGATACTGCAAGCGATCAAAGAGCTCTTTGCGGGTAGCAGATGAGCCATACCACATCGAATCATGGCGAGGCAGACCAGATCGATGACAGACTAAATCACGAGGAGTCATCCCCTCTGTGGCAAAAGGATCCTTGAGCTTAAACGAAGGGAGGTATTCTCTCACAGGCTTATCCCAATCAAGCTTGCCCTCATCAACCAGGATACCCATGGTTACTGCAGTAAAAGCTTTGGAGCAAGAGCCTATAGCAAAAAGAGTCTTGGGAGTTACCTTTAAGCCTTTCTTTACATCCCGAAAGCCAAATCCTTTAGAAAAAATGACTTTCCCATCCTTAACAATGGATATCCCAAGCCCGGGAACTTTCCATTCCTCCATTGTTTTGGTGACAAATTTCTCAAATCCCTCGAGGTCTACCTTTTGAGTTTTTTCCTCAGCAGAGAAAGGTGTGCTAATAAGCAGGGAAAGGACAATTAAAAGACAAAACGCTTGAACAATTCTTTTTTTCATATTAAATCCTCCTTTCTAGGTGCATATCAAATAATTTATGAATAAGAAACTCTGCTCTATTTAAATTTGATTCTAAAATTTAATTCTTTTTATTTATCAAGTCAATCATGAATAACCAAATGAACTAAAAAAAAGTGAACTGCAGGATGTAGTTTTTTTGTGCAGATTAGAGAAAAGCAGTCCGTGCCCTTTTAGTCCCTTACTTTTTCGTTGAAAAAATTGCCTGTCCCCTTTTTTGTCTAGGAATAGTCTTTCCCCTATTTTCTTGAGTTGATAATCGGGCGGAGTGTCGATAG
>SOIV01000156.1 GCA_004377005.1 Candidatus Aminicenantota bacterium
AAAATAGCTACGAGGGTCTACAAATCCTTAAAAAGCTCTTTTCCTGATATAGAAATCCCGGATTAAGATAAAGAATTTAAAAACGCCTGAATATAATCAAAAAGAATTATTTTACGGCGGGTTTCGCACCTACTTTCTCAGCAACTTTCTCTCCCGGTTTCTCGGCGGCTTTTCCTGCGGCTGCTTCAGCGACTTTCCCCGAAGCTTTCTCGGCGGCCTCTTCAGACGGAAGAAGACCGAGTTCCTTTCTAATCTCCATATCAAGCTGAGCGGCTAACTCTTCGTTCTCCCTCAAGAGCCTTTTGACACTCTCTCTTCCCTGCCCGATTCGTTCTCCTTTATAAGAGTACCAGGTTCCAGCTTTCTCAATCAGTCCCGCATCTACCCCGCAGTCAACCAAATCCCCTTCTTTCGAGATTCCCTCACCAAAGATAATATCAAACTGAGCCAATCTGAAAGGAGGAGCCATTTTATTCTTAACAATTTTTACTTTCACTCTGTTGCCGATGACTTTGTCTCCTTCCTTTAAGGTGGCGATTCTCCTGATATCAACCCTTAATGAAGCGTAAAACTTTAGGGCTCTTCCACCAGTTGTTGTCTCAGGACTGCCCAGAAAAAATCCGATTTTTTCTCTGATCTGGTTAACAAAGATAAAACATGTTTTTGAACGGCTGACTATAGCAGTCAGCTTTCTCAAGGCCTGGGACATAAGACGTGCTTGAAGACCCATATGGGCATCTCCCATCTCTCCTTCAAGCTCTGCCTTGGGCACAAGGGCAGCTACAGAGTCGATAACGATGACATCCACGGCCCCACTGCGGACAAGAACCTCGGCAATCTCCAAAGCCTGCTCTCCATAATCCGGTTGAGAGATGAGGAGACTGTCCACATCCACACCTATACTGGCTGCGTACTTCGGATCTAAGGCGTGTTCGGCATCAATAAAGGCTGCCTGGCCGCCCTGTTTCTGAGCTTCCGCAATGACATGAACTGCCAAAGTTGTCTTTCCTGTAGCCTCAGGGCCAAAGACCTCAACAACCCTTCCCCGGGGAAATCCACCTATGCCTAAGCTTAAATCAAAAGCTATGGAGCCGGTAGGGATTACAGGCACTTTTACTGCTGCATCTTTTTGCCCGAGCTTCATCACAGCTCCTTTGCCAAATTGCTTTTCTATCTGAGAGAGTGCAGCCTCAATTGCTCTATCTCGCGAGGTTTGCTTTTCTCCGGTTTCGTCTTCTTTCATTGTATCCTCCCCCAAGTAAATGGGTTCTTATCAATTTTATAAATATTTTTATTTTTTATCCTTTAATTTTAACTTATATTCAAAAATTATTAAATAGTTCTTCCTATTCATAAGCTATTAACACAAGAGATTATTTGCTGTAGTCATAAAATCCTTTTCCTGATTTCCGGCCAAGATAGCCAGCATCTACCATTTTTCTCAGCAACGGACAGGGTCTGTATTTCGAATCCTTAAAGCCCTCATGGAGGACTTCCATGATATCAAGACAGACATCCAGCCCTATAAGATCAGCCAGGGCCAAGGGCCCGATGGGATGGTTCATGCCCACCTTCAACACTGTATCAATGGCTTCAGCTGTGCCAACCCCCTCCATCAAGGTATAAACAGCTTCATTGATCATGGGAATCAAAATTCGGTTTGAGATAAATCCCGGGAAATCATTCGCTTCTACAGGAACCTTTTCCATCTTCTCGGCAAGGCTCTTCACCTCGTCGAATGTCTCCTGGGAAGTTGCCATCCCTTTGATCAGCTCCACCAATGCCATCAAGGGCACGGGATTCATGAAATGCATTCCCATAAATTGGGAAGGGCGACCGGTCAAAGATCCAAGGCGCGTTATGGAAATGGATGAGGTATTAGATGTCAGGATGACTGAAGGAGCAAGCAGCTTATCAAGCTCTAAGAGTATTTTCTTCTTCACTTCAAAATCTTCGAAGGCTGCCTCCACAGCAAAGTCAACCTCCCTGAATTCTGAAAGACTGGTAGTGGTCTTTATTCGAGATAATATTTTATCTTTGTCTTCATCGATTTTTCCTTTCTCCGAAAGCTTGGTCAGACTCTTATCTATTATCTTCAAAGAACGCTGAAGATAATCTTCTCCCACATCATTCAGGATGATTTCAAATCCTGAAGTGGCAGCAACTTGGGCGATACCCGTACCCATGGTTCCAGCACCAACGATTCCTATTTTTTTAATGGTCATTACCCCTCCTTATTTATACCATTTCTACTGCCATGGCCACAGCATCTCCTCCACCCAAGCAGAGAGCGGCCACACCTTTCTTTAAGCCTCTATGTTTTAGAGCGTAAATCAAAGTCGTTAAAATCCTGGCTCCTGTAGCTCCGATCGGGTGGCCCAAGGCTACAGCTCCTCCATGAACATTGACCTTCTCTCTATCCAGACCTAACTCTTTAATCAACACCACCAACTGGGAAGAAAAGGCTTCGTTTATCTCGAAGAGGTCAACATCTTCAATCTTCCAGCCCACATTGGCCAGCAATCTCTCGATGGCTCCCTTGGGTGCATACATCACCATAGAGGGCTCAACAGCGTTGGTTGTCGAGCCTAAAATCCGGGCCATAGGTTTTAGTTTCTTCTCTTTCACGGCATCCTCTGAAGCGACAACAACGGCCGCTGCTCCATCATTTAGACTAGACGCATTTCCGGCCGTAACTGTCCCATCCTTTTTAAAAGCAGGCCTGAGTTTTGCTAATTTTTCCAGTGCAGTATCTTCCCGGGGGCCTTCATCCACAGCGAAAAGTATAGGCTCACCCTTTCTCTGGGGAATTTCCACAGGAATGATTTCATCTTTGAAATAGCCTTTTTCGATAGCATGGATAGCTTTCCGATGGCTGCTCAAAGCATACTCGTCCTGCTCCTGGCGAGTAGCACCAAATTTTTCGGCAATTACTTCTCCTGTCATGCCCATATGCTGGTCATCAAAAGCACACCAAAGGCCATCAAGGATCATGGAATCCTTTATCTTCATGTCTCCAAACTTAACGCCTTCCCTTACTCCTCTGAGGAGATGCGGCGCCTGGCTCATGCCTTCCATTCCCCCAGCAACGATGATATTCTTCTCTTCGAGCCAGATGGATTGAGCAGCCAGGGCTACGGCCTTTAAAGCTGAGCCGCATACCTTGTTTACAGCAAAGCAACTCACAGTGTAGGGAATTCCACCTTTCACTGCTGCCTGTTTGGCAGGGGCCTGGCCTAAGCCCCCTGAAACAACATTCCCCATGATCACTTCCTCAACATCTTCACCTGAAATCCCAGCTCTCTTCACAGCTTCTTTAATAGCAAAACCGCCCAGCTCAGGAGCTTTGAAATTCTTCAAAGACCCCAGAAAGTTGCCGATGGCTGTTCGAGCCGCACCGACAATAAAAACATCTCTTAATTCACACATTTATTAATCCTTTTGGTTAAGAATTGTATTAAAGCATTTCCATTTTTATCACAATTGG
>SOIV01000111.1 GCA_004377005.1 Candidatus Aminicenantota bacterium
GCAGCAGCGCCGATATGAGGAGTTGCAATCACATTTGGGTTATCGACCAAAGAGAAATCATCCGGTGGTTCTTTCTCGAATACGTCCAAACCTGCGGCTCTGACTTTTCCAGATTCAAGAGCTTGGAGAAGTGCTTTTTCATCCACAGTCCCTCCGCGGGAGACGTTGATGATTATAACTCCATCCTTCATTTTATCGAATTCAGCGTCGCTTACTATATACTTCGTTTCTTCTGTTAAAGGCACATGAAGAGTTATAATGTCTGCCTGGGCAATAAGTTCTTCAAGGCCAACCTGTTTTACGTCAAGATCTATTTTTACCTCAATTACATCATAGGCAATGACTTTCATCCCAAAGGCGAGGGCGCGCTTGGCGACCTCTTGACCGATTCTTCCTATGCCGATTACTCCCAGGGTCTTTCCGTAAAGCTCTGTTCCTGAGAGAACCTTTTTCTCCCACTTGTGGTCTTTCATGGAAAGATTGGCTCTACCGTGGTTTCTGACAGCAGCTAACATCAATCCAAAGGCATGTTCTGCAACTGAGATAGATGTGGCGGCAGGCGTATTTGTAACCTGAATTCCTTTCTCCTGGGCTGCAACGACATCGATGTTATCAAGGCCTATTCCGGCCCTAATGATGAGCTCCATGTTTGAGGCGGCCTCGATAGCATTTTTAGTGACTTTAGTGGCGCCTCTGACGACAGCAGCATGAAAGTCGGGAATTGTTTTGATCAATTCCGCCTCATCCATTCCTGTTTTTAAAGTGACTTCAAAACCCGGAATGGATTTGAGTTCTTCAAAAACTTCCGGGCTTAAAGAATCAGCTACGAGTATTTTTTTCATTCCCAATTCTCCTTTAAAATAGCTTCAGCTGCTCCTATAGCGCTTCCTATCTTAAATTCATACCCGAGCTCAGAGAGTGTCATCTCAAGCGCTGTGAGAGCAGTTATTATATCGAAGCCTCCCATGTATCCAAGGTGGGCTATCCGAAACATCTTTCCTTTGTATGGATCTTGACCGCCTGCGATATAGGCCATGTATTTTCCCTGCATGGTTTTGACAAGTTTTAGACCGTCAATTCCGGCAGGAACATTAACAGCTGTCAGAATGTTTCCAGGGCTTTTAGAGAGAAGCTCCAGACCGATAGCTTTTACTCCTGCTCTTGTAGCATCTCCCAGAATGCGATGATGTTCAAAAAGCTTCTCCAATCCTACTGATTTAATAATATCCAGAGCTTTTTTCTGCTGGATGACGAGCGAAACTGCAGGAGTATACGGCGTTGTTCTTTTTTCCAAATTCTTTTTATATTTTTTGGCGTCAAAATAAAATTTTGGTAGAGTTGATTTTTCCACTAAATCCCAGGCCTTGGAACTAAAAGAAAGATAAGCGAGACCGGGCGGGATCATAAATGATTTTTGGGAACCTGCAACCATAACATCCACTCCCCACTCGTCTACGGGGCAGGGAGTAGCACCAAGGCCAGAGATCCCGTCAACGACCAGGATTGCATCTGACTTGGCTAAAACCTCTCCGTATCCTTGAATGTCATAAACTGTCCCCGAAGAAGTTTCAGAAAGAGTTGCGAAAACTGCCTTTGTTTCAGGATTGGCTTTTAGCTCATCTGTAAGTTGGTCTTTGGTAAAAGGCTCACCCCATTCCATAGAAACCTCCCTGACGTCTACTCCATAGCTCCTGCAGATTTGACCCCATCTTTCGCCGAATTTTCCTCCGTTAAGAACGATCACTTTATCGCCTGGGCTGAGAGTATTGATAACAGCAGCTTCCATGGCTCCTGTTCCCGAAGATGTTAAAACGAAAACATCTTGCTCTGTTCCGAATACATACTTTAGCCCCTCCGTCACTTCCATAAAAATACCTGAAAATTCAGGAGTTCGGTGATGGATAATGGGATTTGCGGCTGCAGCAAGCACCTCTTCAGGAACAGGCGTAGGACCGGGAGAGAGAAGGTAATATTTTTTTATCATATGAGTCCTCCTTTTAATATAATGTAGCGAATCTTTCCCTATGAGATTATTATATCTCTCAAGGAGCGATTATTATAAAACAATTAAAATCTAACGGGATGAATAACGATAACTTAAATCATATAAATTGGGATAAATCCAACAATTTAAACTAACAAAATTTGGGGTATCAGTCAATCAAAGTCGGATTAATATTTCTGTCAGGAGAGCGGTTCTCTCTATGAGGGATGTGAGAATAAGGTGTTCATTTTCAGCATGAATTCCTTCTCCGTCAGGACCCAGACCATCCAGAGTAGGGATTCCCAGGCTGGAAGCAATAGAAGCATCAGAGCCCCCTCCAGCTTTACCCACATCCAGCTTCATATTCAAAGATGAAGCAATTTTCCTGACCTCTGAGAGGAGATCCGTCGAAGCTTCTGTTTTTTCCATAGGAGGAGTAGAACTCTCGATAGAAAATTTGATTTTAGCGCCCTTGAGGATTGGTTTCAGTTGCTTCATATAGGTGACGAGTTTTTCCTTCTGGATTTTCTCCCAGAACCTTATATCCAGAATAGCCCATGCTTTTTCAGCCACTATATTTGGTTTTTCTCCTCCTCCTATCATGCCGGTGTTGATCGTTGTGTCTCTTATTTTGAGCTTTTGGATTCGGTCAAGTTGCAGCATTAGCTCATCTATAGCATTGGTTCCTTTCTCAGGAGTTCCCGCATGAGCCGCTTTACCTTTGACCTCTAAGCGGATAACAAGACGACCTTTTCTTTGAATCTTTAATGCCCCTCCTGGAAGAGAAGGCTCGAGGCAGAGCACATAATCTGATTTTCTTGAAAGGTCTCGAATGGTATCGTGAGATGTATCACTGCCTATCTCTTCGGCTGAATTGATGAAAATGGCAATTTTCTTTTTCGGCTGGATATTTAGCTCTTTTAGTGCCTTGAAAGAATATATAGCCATTACAAGGCTAGCCTTCATATCTAAGACCCCAGGGCCGAACACCTTGTTTTCAGAAACATAAAAAGGCATTTTGCGAATCTTGCCCACAGGCCAGACTGTATCAATATGAGTAAGGATTAGAATTTGTTCCTTTTTTTCTTTAAGGTCAGAAGAAGGATACTCGGCAAGATGAAATGCACCTAACTCTTTTTGGGGAAAGCGAGTTATTTTGGCACCTGCTTTTTTTAACTCATCGATGACATAAGCGGAACAAGCATCTACAGCCTTTTTTTCTCCAGAGGGAGATTCACGCCCAACTATATCTTTTAGAAGGCGGATCATCTCTCCCTGGCGAGATTTAAAGTAATAAAAGAAATCCATGATTTCTCCTTCTCTCTGCGATTATAAATGTATCATATAAAAAAGGGACAGGCTACTTTTTTTCCTGTTTTACCTGCTTGGCGAAGGCTGTATGGTGAAAAAACCGTGAGAAAGGCTGAGCGGGCATGGT
>SOIV01000119.1 GCA_004377005.1 Candidatus Aminicenantota bacterium
ACTGTTTGTTATATTTTTCTTGTGCCGACAAAAGAAAGAATTGAAAAAGTCAAAAAGGTTCTCTCTCTCCGGCAGCCAGACTTGAGGGTTGTCCTGGAAGAGGTAAAAAACACCCATAATGCCAGTGCTGTGGTCAGAACCTGCGATGCAGCAGGAATTCTGTACTTGGATATTATATCCGCAAGCCAGGAAACCTTTCCCGTAAACGAAGCTATATCAACCAGAGCCGAAAAATGGATTCAGTTTAACTATTACACATCAACTTCAGAATGCCTTAAGCGATTAAAAAAGGAAGGATTTAAAATCGCTGCTACCCATCTCAGTAAAGATTCCATTCTTCATACTGCCCTGGACTATACTCAGCCTCTTGCTCTTGTGTTCGGAAATGAAGCTGAAGGCATCTCGGAAGAAGCTCTCTCTCTGACTGATTACAAAATCAAAATTCCCATGGTAGGCATGGTTCAGAGTCTCAACCTCTCGGTGTCGGTCGGAATAATCCTCTATGAAGCTATGATGCAAAGAAAGAAAAAGGGGTTCTATAAAAAAGAGAGACTATCTTCAGATGAATTTAAAAAATACTTGGAAAAGTGGCTAGGCTCCTCCTCTAATCCTTCATCTAAAACTGACTGAAGACCGAAGAGAAAAAAAAGGGAGGCAAAGGATTTTTCATCCTTCCCTCCCCGTCAAGAAATGGGAACTGGAGCTGGTTATACTTTTATGGCTTTATGTTTCTTTAAAGTTATTCTCAGCTTCTCTGCAGATTCTTTGTAATTTTCGCCTATTTCCTCTAGCTTCTTGTTCAGCCTTTTCATTAATTTTTCATACTCCTCAGAATCCTGCCACTTTTTATATTGTTTCTCCAGGTTTTTACTGTAACTATCCCAGGAATCAACATAATCTTCCCAATATTTATACGAGTACGAAAATCCGGATCTTTCTTCTTCAATTTCAACCTCAACACTCCTCACTTTTTTATTCCTGAGGAGTTCTAACTTGATTCTCTCCCCCTTTTCTTTATCCTGTATTACTCTAGTCAAATCTCTCGCTCGCTCAGTCCGGATTCCGTCAGCTTTGATGATAACATCTCCCACTTTCAATCCCGCCTTTTCAGCAGGGCTATCCTTTGTGATTTTAGCTACCAGAAGTCCCCTGCCCTCTTTCACGCCGAAATACTCGGAAAGTTCTCTGTTGATTTCCTCTAAATAAATGCCGATATACTTTCTGTGTTCGAGACCCCAGCTAAATATCTTGGGTTCAGGAGGCTCAGGAGGTTTGGGTAGTTTTCGTAGTTCTGGTAGTTTTGGGACTACTGGAGGTTTTGGCGGCTTGGGTGCGAAAAAAAGACGCGGGAATTTAGACTCAAGCTCTATCCTCACATATTTTTCGGAGTATTCACCCAATTTCACCTTGACATCTATTTCTTTTCCATTTCTTTCAATTTTTAAGGTTATGGTCTTACCAGGTTTCCTCTTTCTTATTTCCTTCGCCAGCATTTTGGTGCTGGCTACTTCTTCACGCTCGATTTTGAGAACTATATCTCCTTCTTTAAGCTTTGCAAGTTCAGCCGGACTTTCTTTTTCAATCGCAATAATTCCTACCTTGCCTTCTTCATTTTCCTCGATAGAAACTCCTAACCATCCTCTTTCTACTCTTCCTTTCTCCTTTATTTCAGAAGTAACGCTCTTTACTATATCAATCGGAATAGCCTCTGCCATACCGGATGAAGCGGCTTCTGCTTTACTCAAGACTATTCCCGTACCAGCTATCTTTCTCTCTCTAAGCTCAACAATGACTGATCTGTCACTCGAATAAACTCCTCTGAGCAACCCAACCATGCGCCCCTTTTTGTCCACAACAGGGCTTCCACTTGAACCTTGCACAACCCAAACATTCAACCGGACCTTTTCCGGAGAAATAGAGTTTACAATTCCTTGAGTGATGGCTGGCGTATTCTCGGGAGAAATGCTGATGACACCAATCCATGAACCGGGAGAAAGCTCCTTTGACACTCCTAAAGTTATCGGAGTCAGATTTTTATCCTTAACCTGAATGAGTGCTAAATGAGTTTCTGAATCCATGCCCAGAAATTTGGCTTCCATCTTTTTTCCCGTAGAGGTGATAACTGAGATTTTTTCATTGCGAGGATAAATTAGGGCAGTCGTGACAATGTGCCCAATTTTATCAATAACAACACCTGTCGCGATTTTTCTTATCCTGTTTCTTACTTCAACTTTAACAACCGAAGGATAGACTTTCTTGGTTATATCCTCAATCTCCTCTTCACCACGCAATCCTGCGTTGGACTCTGCATTCAGGGTTGGAAAAAGCGCAGCTAAAAATGCTGACAGCACGATAATAACTTTGAGTTTATTGGTCATTTTTAATTAACCTCCTTAATATTTGATTTTTGTGCTAGTACTTTCAGAAACCTGCTCCAGAATATATATTGTCTGAGGTTCCCGAGAAGCAGACTGGATTTCCCCAGCATAATCCACGGCTTCAATAATGGGGATAGTTTCTCCATTTCTTGGCTCTCCTCCTCTTTGGAATGTTGAGGGAGAGGCGAGGCCTTTTTCTAAATCAGCAACTTCTAGGGGGCCCTTTTTAGGCAGGATGAAAACATTCACTACAATAAAAAACACAAGGGCAGCACTAAAAGCACCTGCTAATGAAGGACGAAGGTACTTTATCCTCTGCTTTCTCCTTTTCCTCAAAGAGAGCTGAGCCAGTATTTTTTGTTCAAAATCAGGAGGGGCTTTGACCCTCTCTAACTTTTTTAAAAGATTAGGCACATCCATCTTGATACTCCTCTTTCTTCGTGAAAGAATTTTCCACGCATGAGGCTTTCTCTAATTCTATTTTTAAATAATTTCTTCCTCGATTGATCCTTGCTTTTATGGTACCGAGGGGCCTTTTCATGATCTGAGCAATTTCTTCCTGAGAGAAGCCTTCTATATCTTTGAGAATCACTGGTATTCTGTAGCGGGGATGGAGAGAGTCTAATGCTTTTCTTAGGTTTCGGGTCAGGCCTGAATCAGGAGGGTTTTTTCTATAAACCTCGATAGGAACTCTGTTCTGAACCTCATCAAGGGAAATAACTGCATATTTTCGCATTTTTTTCATCTCTGTTTTGGCCAGGTTTGAAGCAATGGCATAAATCCAGGAAGAGAGAGGAGCCACTGGTCTGTATTTATGGGCTTTAAAATAAACTCTCATGAAAGTCTCTTGAGATAAATCCACTGCTTTCTGATAATCACCCGTGAGTTTGCAGAGGAAGTTTACTATCTTATCCTTGTAAATTTTGACTACTTCTGCAAAGGCCATCTCATCACCGTCCTGAATTTGGCGTACCAGCTCTTGTTCATCCATCCTCATTCTTTTTAAACTATCCTTCATCTGAAAAAGTTGCAAAATAA
>SOIV01000063.1 GCA_004377005.1 Candidatus Aminicenantota bacterium
GGAATTGCTCTTCTGATTAAGCTAAAAAATACAGATTCCCTATTCAAGAATGAAAGATTAAGAGAAATAGTAAATGAAGTGTGTAAGGATTTAGTCCAAATTCTTGAAAAGGATGAAACTTATTTAAGGCTTGGTATAGTTGAGTATCAAACGGGAGAATATAAATCCGTTGATCCAACAATTTCTAAATATCGTGACCGGGTTGTGGATGTAATCATTGCAAGCACATCAATTCCTCTTGCTTTTCCTCCCGTGCGAATGAACAAGAAGAAAGAGTATCAATATTTCGATGGAGGAGTAATGAATATGACGCCTTTTAAAGATATATTTGACATAACCAGGCAGCCAGATTTCCAAAAAAAATATAATCTTGAATCTATTTATGCTGTTCTGTGTTCTCCAATTTCTAATCGTGAATCTCATCAATATTATAAAGGACTGTTTGATATAGCATCACGTACTTTAGATATATTATGCAAAGAAATTTATCTAAACGATAAGGAAGTTTTTGATAGAACAAATGCTTTTGTTTGGTTTCGAGATGAGATTGAAAAGAAGTTTCCTGATAAAAAAGAAGAATTGGAAAAGATCTATAAACAAATCCTAAAAGAAACAGATATTGACATCAAAAAGTATTTTACATCTACCTGCAAAGTAATTGCTCCTGATCCAGAGAAGTGGAAAGATTTTCTAGAATCAGACTTATACCCAGATGGTCCCCAAGAGTCTATGAAGAAAGGCGATAACTCTGAGAAATTATTCTGGAGGCAATTTCCATCAACTCTTACCAAAGATCCGAAAAAATTAATGGCAGCTTATCATTTTGGCATGTTCATGGCCCGAGAGATTTTAAAACCCAAAAAACAACCTTAATAAAAGAAAGATTATCCTCTACTGCCCACGGGGGTAGGCATCGGAAGTTGGAGATAGGACTCCTTCTTATTTTATTACGGTACAGTATTTAATTAGACTCTATATAACTTTATTTAATTTAGGTTAGATTTTTCTTGATAAAGTTATAAAAATATGTTATGTTTTTGTAGAAAAAAATGCAAAAAACAACATTGGCTGTAAAAGTAAACTATAGTATTTTAAACCGGGTTAAGAAGTTTTGCCGAGAGAGGGGCATTAAATACGGTTTTTTTGTCGAGAAAGCTTTGGAAGAACGTTTGGAACGTGAAGAGCTTAAAGAAGATCTGTTAGATTTAAAAACATTGCGCGGACAGGAAAAAGAGGCGGTTCCCTTAGAGGAATATTTAGAAAAACGTCTTGTATAAAATCTTGCTTCTTTCCCAAGCGCAAAAAGACCTGGATGAGTTTCGGGGAAAAATATTCCAACAAATAAAAGATAAAATATTATCCTTAAGTAAAAATCCTCGCCCTCATGGTTGTCTTAAATTAACAGCAGAAGAAGGTTACCGCTTGCGCTCTGGTAATTACCGAATCATTTATCGCATCAATGATAAAGAAAAAATCGTATATATATACCGCATCAAGCACAGAAAAGAAGCTTATTAAGTCATTATAAATTCACACGTAAATAATAGAAATCTGATCCCCGAGTTTCAAAGTTTGACTCTTTGCTCATTACTTGTTATTTTTATCCTTAATTATAAGGTAAAAACATTTGCTGTATTTTGATATAATTTTGATATAATAGATGCAATGATTGGCAATGGTCATAAGCTTGAAAAGATAATCGAGAGCACCTCCCATTTAAGTCAGGTGCGTAAGGCAGAGTTGCAGTTCGGAGATATGGTGTTCATCAAAACTCGGAATTCCCTCTACTCTATCAGTGTTCTTGAGTCTGACTACTACCTGGTTTCCGGGGGTTGGTTCGATAGAAAGGGATTATCGCCTACGAAGGCGTCCATTTCTGGATGTACATGGGGTGGCAGCATCATCAAAGTAGATACTCTTGCAGCTTGCGGACTTCGTCTTGAATTCGGAAATCGCGTCCTCACTACTCCCATACAAAAAGTGTATGTGTTACGGGGTAACGGGAAGAATTAGAAGAATAAAATAAAAGCCGGAATAACTATCTCCTCTCTCATATTGCAAAAATCAAACAGGAAAGCAAATTCTTTCCCTTAAACTTTTCTGTAAATAAAATTTATAATAATAAGTCCAGTGTGTTGTCCGAGAGGACATTATAAGATACACAATAATATTGATATTTGAGGAGATTGAAGATGATAAAACTTGAAGAACAAGCAGAAGAAAAGGCCCTTCAACCTTCGGACATAAAGAATCCAATATGTCCCTTTTGCTTGAAGGAAATCCAAAAGATTTATATGCGTGAGATTAAAGGCTATTTAGGAAAGCGCTACCTTTATTATTGTTCAGATTGTCTGAAGGTGTTAGGCCTCTCGCACCGCAAAGGATTCTGGATGGGATAACGAGGTTCACGATAGAAAAAAAACATCTGAATTGAAACCTTAAGACATAGAAAAGACGTATACAAGAAAAAATAATGCATGAATATTTAAGCGAGTATGATTTTCCTCCATACAGGCCCCCCAACGAGGCTAATAGCGCCCTTATCCGTATCACAAGAGGCTGCCCCTGGAATAGATGCGAGTTCTGCTTCATGTACAGGGACACAAAATTCCAAACAAAGCCGCTCGAAGAAGTAAAGAAGGATGTGAAGAAAGCAAGGCAGATATACAGAGCAGCTCAATCCATCTTCCTTGGAGACAGCGACAATCTTGTCCACAAGGAGCTGCCAGAAATAGTAGCCTTCATAAGAAAAATATTCCCTGATATCAGACGTGTAACAGCTTATGCAAGGGCAAAGACTATTTTGAGCAGGAAGATGGAGTTCTTGACTGCGGTACGCAAGGCAGGTCTCGATAGGCTCCACATCGGCCTTGAATCAGGGGACCCGATCGTACTCGAGTGGCTTTGCAAAGGAGTAACACCTGAGGAGGTGATCGAAGCCGGACGTAAAGCCAAAGAAGCTGGTTTCGAGGTGAATTTCTATGTCATAAGCGGTGCGGGCGGGAAGATGCGGTGGAAGGAGCATGCGCTAAACAGCGCCAGGGTTCTCAATAAGATAAAACCGGATTTCATAAGATTAAGGTCCCTGACAATCAAAGAAGGAACCCCGTTTAAAGAGAAACTGGAGAAGGGAGAATTTGTCATTACTCCGCCCCTGGAGAGATTGAAAGAAGTACAGCTCTTTGTTAAGAACCTGGATCTGGAGAGATGTTTCCTGGCCAGCGATCACATGACAAACTTCCTCTGGGCAGGAAATGCCTTTTTCTACAGGGGAGTGGCAGGTGATCTTCCTCGTGACAAGAAAGTAATGCTGAAGACCTTGCGCAAGGCTCTGGATTTTATTGAGTCAACAGAACTGGAAGTCAAGGATTCTAACCAGCTACTGAAGGAAGGCTTCATCACTGCTCTTTGAA
>SOIV01000155.1 GCA_004377005.1 Candidatus Aminicenantota bacterium
AAAACCTGTAGAAGCGAGAGTATATGATGGCCATACTGGTGAATGAAAAATCGAGGGTTGTTGTCCAGGGAATCACTGGAAGAGAGGGGATGGTCCGCACTCGATTGATGAAGGATTACGGAACATGTGTGGTGGCTGGTGTGACTCCTGGCAAAGGAGGAGGAGAAATTCATGGGGTCCCTGTTTTTGACTCGGTGGAAGAAGCATGGGAAAGTGCGGGGCAGATAGATATAAGCGTCATTTTTGTGCCTGCCTTTCTGGTGAAGAATGCGGCTTTAGAGGCCATAGATGCCGGAGTGAAACTCCTGGTCTTAGTTCCTGATCGGGTGCCTATTTTTGATGTTCTTGAGATCATCCGTCTTGCCCGGGACAAGGGAGCTCGTTTTGTCGGTCCCAACACGCTGGGGCTTGTCAGCCCTGGAAAGGCTGTTCTGGGAATGATTGGCGGCCGGGCGGAGAGAGCAAAAGAATGGTTTCGTCCTGGTGATATAGGGGTAAGCTCAAGGAGCGGGGGGATGACATCAGCCATCTCCTATTATTTAACAGAAGAAGGATTTGGGCAGAGTACGATCATTCACGTTGGAGGCGATGCCATCCTTGGTCTTTCTCATCCTGAGATTATGGAGCTTTTTGAGCAGGATGACGAGACGCTCATGGTCGTTATGTTCGGGGAAATCGGAACCACCCAGGAAGAGAGGGTGGCAGACCTGATAGAGACGGGAAAGTTTACCAAGCCGCTCATTGCCTTTATAGGGGGAAAAGCCGCCAAGTCTGGGACAAGATTTTCTCATGCCGGTGCCATTGTCGAGGGGTCGAGAGGTTCTTATGAAAGCAAGGTTAAAAGATTAAAAGAAGTCGGAGTTCATGTGGCAGACTCTGTCTCCGATATTCCCAAAATCGCCAAAAAACTGAAAAATGAAAAGGGAGGATGACAATGGGAGAGCTTCATTGGAAGACAGCCATTACTGATGTTAAACCTAATAAAATATGCTTGAGAGGATATCCGCTGGATAAACTCATGGGTAAAATTTCTTTTGCCCAGGCTATTTATCTGGTTTTAAAAGGGGAATTCCCCACGCCTGATGCGGGAAAGCTTATCGATGCGATTTTTGTCTCCTCAGTGGATCACGGAGCCAGTCCTCCCTCAGTTCTTGCGGCAAGGACAGTGGCTTCCACAGGAGCTGAGTTGAATTCAGCTATTGCTGCCGGTGTTCAGGCCATATCCAGGTATCACGGAGGAGCCATCGAGGAAGGGATGAAGCTCTTTTTGGAGATTGCCAGACGTATGGAAGAGAAAAAGGCTTCGGAGGAAGAGGTTGTTCCTGAGGTTCTCAAGGAAATGAAGGAGAGAGGGAAGCGTGCTTCTGGCTTTGGTCATCGCATCCATACTAAAGACCCCAGGACAGAGAAGCTTTTCTCCTTGGCCGAGGAACTTGGATTTTTGGGAAAATATGTCAGAATAGCCAGGGCAATAGAGAAAAGCTTAGAAGACCTTCTGGGCAAGACGCTTCCTATCAATGTCGATGGGGCAATAGCTGCCTTGCTCTGTGAGCTTGAAATTTCTCCCGAGATAGGGAATGCCTTTTTCATTATTGCTCGGGTGCCAGGGCTCGTGGCTCACATTCATGAAGAGAAAACGCGGATGAGGCCCATGAGAAAGATCCATCCCCAGGACTATGAGTATGACGGGCCCGAGGAGAGGGAGATAGAATGAGAGAAGAACTTTTGCGCATAATGCCTGAATTTGAACTTATAGAAGACTCCAAAATCAAGGAAAAAACGATCAATGTCTGGATCGAGGCGATGAAAAAGAGCGGATGGACGTTTGATGATCTGCATCAGATGCCCTTTACCTTGTTGATTGAAAGAACTTCGGTTAATATCATCGAACACACCAGGGCAGTCACCCGCTGTGCCATGGAGATTGCTGAAGTGTTCGCCAAAGAATATGATGAAAAAATTCGAGTAAACCGGGATTATCTTCTGGCAGGTGCTCTGCTCCATGATGTCGGGAAATTATTTGAGTATGAAAAAGTAAAGGGAAAGTTTGTCAAAAGCGAAGAAGGGAAGCTCCACCGCCATCCCATTTCCGGGGCTGCTTTTGCTTCCCAGCACGGGCTCCCCCAGGAAGTGATTCACATCATTGTTTCTCATTCCAAGGAAGGTGATGGAGCCAGAAACACCGTGGAAGCGGTAATCGTCAATCATGCTGACTTTGTTAATTTTGAGGCTTTAGAAATTTAGGAAAAGCTAAAAGAGGAAATTTTGGGAAAAACATTCTCTGAAAAGATTCTCGGCTTAAAAGCGCAGAAAGACGTCCAAGCTGGAGAGGTTGTTACGGTTTCCCCAGATTACATTCTCTCCCATGATAATTCTGCAGCTATCATCAAGGAGTTTCGAAAGCTCGGTGTCAAAGATGTGATGTCTCCTCAAAAACTTGTCATTATTCTGGACCATATTGTCCCTGCTGCTTCAGAAAAATATGCTCTGAACCATAAAACTATCAGGGAATTCGTCTCCGGTCAGAAGATTCAAAATTTCTTTGATATACCCAGCGGGATCTGTCACCAGGTTTTTTCCGAGAATGGATTTGCTCTTCCAGGAAAGCTGATCCTGGGCGCTGATTCCCACACAACAAGCTACGGAGCTTTTGGAGCTTTTGCTGCAGGCATCGGCCGCTCTGAAGTGGCTACTCTCTGGGCCACTGATGAGATTTGGCTCAGAGTTCCGGAGACAATAAAAATTGAGATAAAAGGCGAGCTTCCTTCCGGAGTTTATGCCAAGGATGTTATTTTAAAAATCATAGGAGAGGAAGGAGCAGACAGAGCAAATTACAAGGCAGTGGAATTTACAGGGGAAGCGGTAAAAAAATTCAGCCTGGCCTCCCGCCTGGTTCTGGCCAACATGGCCGCAGAGATGGGAGCCAAGAATGGTTATTTTGAGCCTGATGAGGAGACTCTTCTCTGGCTCAAGGGAAGAGCGAAAGATAAATTTAAAGTCATAAGCTCGGATCCGGATGCCAGGTATGAAGCAGTCCTTGACTATAATATTTCCTCTTTGGAACCTCAGGTAGCCTGTCCTCATACTGTCGATAATGTCAAACCCGTCTCAAAGGCTGAAGGTAAGGAGTTTCATCAAGCTGTCATCGGAACGTGTACCAACGGGAGATTTGAAGATTTAGAGATTGCAGCCAGGATTTTAAAAGGAAAGAAGGTTCACCCCAAAGTGAGAGTGCTTATCATCCCAGCCTCGAGGCAGGAGTATTTGCTTGCTCTAAAGAAAGGAATCCTGGAGATTCTGGTAGAGGCAGGTTGTGTGATATTAAACCCGGGCTGCGGCCCCTGTTTGGGAGCTCATCAGGGGATCCTTGCTCCTGGAGAGGTTGCTTTGAGCACGGCCAACCGGAATTTCCGGGGCAGGATGGGAAGCAGGGAAGCCCAGATTTATCTGGCTTCTCCGGCTACAGTCGCTGCCTCGTCTCTTGAAGGGAAAATCACTGATCCGAGGAAGTTTCTATGAAAAAGGGAAGAGTATGGAAGTACGGAGATAACGTCAACACTGATGTTATCTTTCCAGGAAAATACACCTATTCTATCCTGGAACCCGAGGAAATGGCTCGCCATGCGCTCGAGGATTTAGACCCTGGTTTTGCTAAAAAGGTAAAGCCTGGAGATGTCATCGTCGCCGGCAGGAATTTCGGCTGCGGAAGTTCAAGAGAGCAGGCAGCAACATGTTTGAAGTATGCTGGAGTCCAGGCAGTCGTCGCCAAATCTTTTGCCCGGATTTTTTTCAGGAATGCCATTAACCAGGGTTTGCCTGTGCTTCAATCAGAGGAAGCTGTGGACGGTATCGAAGATGGCGGGGAGATTGAAATAGATTTTGACAGGGGGAGCATAAAAACAGCCAGGGGTGATTTTTCATTTCCTGCCTTTCCTGAATCAGTCATGGGAATCCTGGAGGCAGGAGGGCTTATTCCCTATACGAAAAAGAAATTGGAAAGAAAATAAAGAAAGGAGGTACTGATGCCAAAGTATAAGATTGCCTTACTCCCTGGTGATGGAGTAGGGAATGATGTCATGGAAGCAGCTATGATAGTGCTGGAGAAAATAGGTCTCGATGCTGAATATATCGAAGGTGATATAGGCTGGGAATTCTGGTGCAAAGAAGGGAATCCTGTCCCGGACCGGACAATTGAGATACTAAAGAGGACCGATGTCTGCCTTTTTGGCGCCATCACCTCAAAGCCTAAAGATGATGCTGCCCGGGAACTTGATCCATCCTTGAGGGAAAAGGGGAATTCTTATTTCAGTCCTATCGTCCGCCTCCGGCAGGAGTTCGACCTCTACACATGTTTAAGACCCTGTAAAGCCTATCCGGGCAATCCTCTCAATTATCGCGATGACGTTGATCTGGTAATTTTCAGAGAAAACACAGAAGGAATGTATGCGGGTGTGGAGTTTTACCCCCTTCCCGAGGAAGTGAGAAACGCTCTTCTTCTTCATCCTAAGATGGCGAAATTTAAGGACCTTCCCCTCGATGAGATAGCTCTCTCGACGAGGATCATGACCAAAAAAGCCTGCGAGAGAATAGTGAGAAAAGCTTTCGAGTATGCCCGGAAAAATAAACGCCGCTCCGTGACTATTGTCGAGAAGCCGAATGTCTTGAGAGAGACAGGTGGACTTATGCTGGATATCGCCAGAAAGATAGCCAGGGAGTTTTCTGATGTAGAGTTCAAGGAGGCGAATGTTGACGCCATGGCCATGTGGCTGGTTAAAAATCCACAGGACTTTGATGTTTTGGTTGCGGAAAATTTATTTGGTGACATCATCTCAGACCTTGCGGCGCAGCTTGTTGGTGGTTTAGGCTTTGCCTGCAGCGGGAATATCGGTGATGACTATGCAATCTTTGAACCCAGCCATGGTTCAGCGCCAAAATATACAGGTCTTTATAAGGTTAATCCGACAGCGATGTTGCTGGCCACAAAAATGATGATTGAGTGGCTGGGAGAGGAAGAGAAGGCTTCAAGGATGGAAAATGCTGTTGCCCAGGTCATAAAAGAGGGCAAAGTGAGGACCTATGACCTCGGCGGAAGTTCCACTACACTGGACGTTGCCCATGAAGTTGCCTCAAAACTTTAGATAAAATAGAGAAGAGAAGATATGGGAAAGACAATCATAGAAAAAATAATCCAGGACCATACCAAAGAGGAAGTCAAGGCAGAAAAGATTGTCTGGATGGATCTCGATATAAGGTCTGCCCGGGATTTCGGCGGCCCGAATGTTGTGAAGAACTACGAGGAGGAATACGGAGATGCCCCGGTGGCAGACAGGAAAAAAACCTTTTTTACATTTGACCTGTGCGTTCCACCCTCATCCCTAAGATACGCCGATAATCAGCAGATATGCCGTGAATTTGCAAGAGGGCAGCGTATTGAGGTTTTTGATGTTGATAGGGGGATTGGTTCTCATGTATTGATGGAAGAAGGTCTGGCACGGGCTGCGTCGACTGTTGTCGGTACAGACAGCCATCTGAATATCCTCGGGGCTGTGGGAAGTTTCGGCCAGGGGATGGGGGATGTGGACATCACTTTTGCTTTTAAGACGGGAAAAACCTGGTTTGAAGTTCCCCAAACAGTAAAAGTATTAATAAAGGGAAGCTTTTCTTCACCCACCACGGCCAAGGACTTGACTCTCTACATCCTTAAAAAGCTGGGGACTAAAAAGGCGGCTTTGAAAGCTGTGGAATTATATGGTGAAGCTGTGAGGGGGCTTGATCTTCCTGGCCGCATCACTCTTTGCAGCATGGTTACGGAGATGGCCGGGATCATTGGATTTGTTCCTGAGTTTGGAGATTCCCTTAAAGCCGAAATCGAAAATTTTTCGGGAACAATATTCTCCCCTCATAAAGCTGATGAAGACTGCTCTTACTCGGATACATTGGAGATAGATGTTAGCGGGCTTTCCCCTCAGGTGGCAGTGCCTTTTGCGCCCGACAACGTTCAAGATGTTTCCGAGCTTAAAGGAGTAAAAATAGACTCTGGTTTTATCGGCTCCTGCACGAACGGCCGCACAGAGGATCTTGCTCTTGCCTCGCAGATCTTGAAAGGGAAGAAGATTAAAGAGGGTGTCACGCTTAAAGTTGTCCCGGCTACGAAACGAGTTTACAAGGAAATCCTCGAGAGAGGAATCCTTGAAGACCTTTTTCGGAGCGGTGCCATCATCAGCAATCCAGGCTGCAGTGGTTGTGCGGAGGGGCATATTGGTCTTACAGGAAAAGGGGAGGTCCAGGTCAGCACGGGCAACAGGAATTTCGCGGGAAAGCAGGGAAAAGGAAAAACTTATCTGGCGAGCCCGGCAGTCGTGGCTGCATCCTGTCTTACAGGACACATAACAAACCCCAAGGATGTATAATAAGGATATAAAATATGGAAAAATCCTTTATCTCCGGTAGAATCTGGGTTCTATTGGACCAAAATAAAAGATTGATAGAAGATATTGATACTGACCAGATTTACCATAACGCCTTTCTTCATATCACCGAAGTCTCTCAAATGGGGCAGTATGCCCTGGGAAACTTAGAGGGCTGGAAGGATTTTTCGAAGAAGGCCAGTCCAGGAGATGTCCTTATCGCAGGAAGAAATTTCGGAGCCGGGTCATCCAGGCAGCATGCTGTTGGCTGCTTTATTTCCTTGAAGATCGGGCTGATTATTGCTCCTTCTTTCGGTGCCATTTACTTCAGGAATGCAGTAAACTCAGGCTTCCCTGTCTTGAGATGTCAAGAGCTTGATGAGCTGGTGGCTAAAAAGGCTTTGGAAACAGGAGACGAGATCAAGGTGAATTTTCGCTCGGGCGAAGGTTTGAATGTCAGCAGAAATACTCATTTTAAGGCTGAGCCTATGAGTGCTGTCCAGTATGATATTTATGAGGCGGGTGGACTGTTTAATTATGGGAAACGAATCAGCAAAGGATAATTAAATCCTGTAATAATAAAATGATTATTCTTGCCGTGGATACCACAACCTTTGCCGGCTCGGTTGCTCTTTTGGAGAAAACAAAGCTTCTCGCTGAAGTCAACATAGATTCTTCATCAACTTATTCTGAACGGCTTCTGCCTGCCGTGGATTTTATCCTGCAAACCAACGGAATGAACATTAAAGAAGTGGATGGTTTTGCCCTGGCTGCAGGTCCTGGTTCTTTCACTGGCATCAGGGTTGGATTGAGTACTGTAAAATCCTTTGCATTTGCTTCCGAAAAGCAGGTGGCGGCGGTTTCGACTTTGAAAGCACTGGCCTGGAAACTCCGCCATCCCCAAAACCATCTCATCTGCCCTCTCCTTGATGCAAAAAAAGGAGAAATCTATGCTGCTCTGTTTGAATCGAGAGGAGGGAAGCTGAAAGAAATCGTTTCCCAGGGAGCTTACTCGCCCGATCGTTTCTTTTCTCTTCTCCCTTCCAACAGGATTATTTTTTTTACAGGGAATGGCATCGTTGCTTATAAGGATAAGATTTTCCAGTATTTCAAGGATAAAGCCAGGTTTTCCCACCGGTCTCCTTTTATAGCCTTTGAGATAGGGCTGCTGGGCTATGAGTTGCTGAGAAAGAAAAAAGGCGTGAGTGCCCAGGAGCTTAAGCCTATTTATTTTCGAAAATCTCAAGCGGAGGAAAAAGATTAAGAGAGCCAGTCTTCCCCAGGATTCTTTTTATTTAAGAAAGATGAAGGAAGGAGACCTTCCTTATATTTTAGAAATTGAAAATGTTTCTTTTCCTAATCCATGGCGTGAAATGACTTTTAGGGGTGAAATTTACAACCAACCTATCTCTTATCCCTTTGTAATCATCTATAAACCTCAAAAGAAGGTCATAGGATACCTTGTTTTCTGGCAGATAAAGGAGCGAATGCAGATCAACAATATCGCCATCCATCCTGATTTTAGACGCATGGGCATTGCCGAGGCTGTTCTGCAGCAGGTTTTGAGCGAGGTTCGGATGGGAGAGACAAAGTTTGTTACTCTGGAGGTCAGGCCATCCAATATTGCTGCTCGAACTTTATACAATAAATTAGGTTTTGATGTTCTGGGGATAAAAGAGAATTATTATCATGACCCTCCGGAACCCGCCCTTGTCATGGGCAAAAAACTGTAGGATTTTGTACAGAAAAAGGGGACACAGAAAAAGGGGACAGGCTATTTTTTTAAACTGAAAAAGGACAGGCCTTATTTTGTAGATATTTTCTTTATATTGTGTAGGCATTTGAATCTTCTTATGTAGGGGCTTGATTCATCAAGCCCACCTTTTTGATTATATAAATAAACTGAACGGTTTTAATTTTTCTTATGCATGCGTTTAGTTTTTCTTCTGTAGGATTTTGACTCTTCTTCTGTAGGGGTTTGATTCATCAAACCCACCTTGCTTGAAAAATAATTTAAATTATAAAAGCTTTCAAAGTTTTCAAGGCCTGATCCCAAATTAGCCAAATTCATAAATTGACATTGTACGAGTCATGCCTTATATATATTAAGGATGTACTTTTAATTACTATTGTAATTATGAGGGGTGAAGGAGATGCCTCACTTCGCTGGGAACAGGCTTACCAATCTTATAAAAAAAGAAAGTTATAATTATTTTGAGGAATACAGACATCACCTCATATCGTTCCAAAAAACTGTGCCGCTCCAAATTCAACGGCCACACTCATTTTGTTAGCGCAAAAAGTCCAAAAGAAGCTGGAAAAAGTTGCCCTAAAATTTTCTCTTTTTTCAAGAGGTAAACCGTATGAAAGAAGAAGACAGGACAAATAAACAGCTTGAGGAAGAATTAGTAGAATTGGTCCAGGAAATTTCTGAATTGGAAATTTCCGAAACCAAGCTAGAACGAGAGAAGGAAGAGAAAGAAAGACTTCTTGTTCAACTTATTCAATCAGTGAAAATGGCAGGAATAGAGAATCTGGCGAGTGGTATAGCCCATGAATTCAATAACCTGCTTCAGATAATGAAGGGGCACGCAGAATTTGCCCAAAGAACAAAGAAAGCAGAAGACATGGAAGAAGCTCTAGATATAGTTTTAAAAGCCTCTGATAAAATCGAAAATATTATCAAAGATCTATTAGCTTTCTCAAGAAAGGAGTCATTTGAAAAAGTGCTGTGTGATATTACTGAACCGTTAGAATCAGTGCTCTCGCTGACAGAGGCGAAATTCAAGGAGCATAATATCGAAGTAGTAAGGAAATATGAAAAAACTTCTTCAGTAGAGGTAAATAAAGTAGAGATGCAGAGAGTATTTCTGAATATGGTTACGAATGCCCGGGATGCGATGATACCCGAGGGAGGGGTATTGGAAATAGGGGTAAAGCAGGTTGGCGAAAATGTGGAAGTAAGTTTCATTGATACAGGGAAAGGGATAAAAGATGAAAATCTAAGGAGAGTATTCGAACCATTTTATACTACCCAGGTAGCGGTCGAAGAGGATAGCTGGCTCCAGGGTATAGGACTTGGTTTATCTGTATCTTACAGAATCGTGAAGAGACACGGTGGATTAATCGAAGTTGAAAGTGAGATAGGGAAAGGGAGTACTTTCACTGTCAAGTTGCCAGCGAAGGGACAAAAGGCGGAAGAAAAGCGCGCAGAGAGGAGAGACGTAGAAAAATCCGAACCTCTGAATATTTTGGTAGTGGATGATGAAAAAGACATATGTAAGATGTTTACGAAATGGTTGTCATTAGACGGGCATAGAGCTAAATCTGCACTAAAGGGGCAGGAAGCCATTGATCTTGTGAAGAAAGATAGCTTTGATTTTGCGTTTTTAGATGTTGTAATGCCAGGAATTGCCAGTATTGATGTTCTTAAAGAAATAAAGAAGATCTCTCCAGAGACGAAAGTAGTAATGATAACAGATACATTAATGGACAAGGCTTTATTGAATGAGCTAATACAAAAAGGTGCTTTAGGCTATCTCCAAAAGCCTTTCAAGATAGAAGACATAAAAGAAATAATAAGTTAGGAAATAATCAAATCCATCTTTATCGTTCGTGAATCTTGAATCCCCCATGAGCGATTAGTTAATAATTAACCTTAATCAAGCACAACCCCTTGGCTAGAATCGTGGGACCGGCTAAAGACCGCTTTTTTTCTCTGAAAATTTCTTCAATTTTTTCAGGCGGCATTTTGCCTTTTCCGATTTCAAGAAGTGTGCCTGCCATAGTTCGTACCATGTATCTTAAAAATCCCTTAGCTTCAACTGTGTAGATAATTTCATCGCCCTTTTTTTCTATTTCAGAACGCATAACTTTCCTTACTGAATTTAGTAATCGGTTGGAGGAGAAAGGTTGAAAGTCTGCTTCTCTTGCGAAAAGAAGAGCTGCTTCTTTCATCAAATTAACCTTAAGAGGAGAAGACCATTGGAGGGCATACCTTTGGAGAAACGGACTGATGGTCGAGGAATTGAATATTCTATACTGGTATATTTTTGATTTGGCCATTTTTCTTGCATGAAAATCCATCTCTATTTTTTTTAGGGAATTAATCCTTACTTCGCCTGGGAGAAGGGAGTTTAGGGCGCGGAAAAGTTCTTCATCCTTTAGGCTGAGATTCGCTTTGAAATTAGCCACTTGTTCTTGAGCATGAACCCCGGCATCTGTGCGTCCGGCACCGACGACATGGATTTTTTTTCGAGTGATCTTGGTCAATGATTCTTCGAGGACACCCTGGATTGTTCTTTTGTCAGGCTGACGTTGCCAGCCATAGAAGTCAGTCCCATCATAACTTAAAGAGAGCTTATAATTCTGCATCGTTAAAAAAGGGGACAGGCTGCTTTTTTCATACACTATAATAAATCATAAGTAAATAAGTAAATGGAAAGAGGAATAGAACGAACAGGCTACTTTTTTCTCTGAGTTTCTGTATTACTTAGTTAATAAATTACGAGGTAAGCGGGAAATAATTTTTCAAGGCCATATTCACCGCTTCTTCAGCAGATTCTGCCTTGATCACGCCTTCAATATCCCATGTCCCTAAGCCAATAATTTTTTTTCCATATATACGTCCGTAAGCGATTTCGGATAAGGTCCCGTATTGGCCATCGACCGCTATAATGACATCTGAGTTCATGGCGACGAGGGAATTTCTTCCATATCCCAATCCGGTGGCAATGGCAATATCGATATTGGGATTTGCATCCTGAGGGGAATTTCCGGGAAGGATTCCTATGGTCAATCCTCCAGCTTGTTTAGCTCCCCGCGAAGCTGCTTCCATTACCCCGCTGAGTCCTCCACAGATTAGAATTGCCCCTTTCTCTGCAATCAATTGGCCGACATTGAAAGCGACCTGGCGGGACCTAGTATCTGGTTTACTGCCTCCGATAACTCCAATCCTTATCTTTTTTTTAAGCTGCATCTCAATTTTTTCCTTTACTTCCTATAGATTATAACTTAATTAGCACAGACTGTTTTTCTTTTCAAACAAAAAGGCTGCGGCTATTTTATATTGACGCTTCTTGTCCCTCTAATTCTCGATTTTTCCTGGATTTCTCATTTTTTCATGATCCTTTGATATAACCTCTGGAATTTAATCGTCTTTAGAGGTGACCTGAAATGTTATTTAAGATCGCGAGTGCCTCTTTGATAGGGATTGACGCCTATTTGGTGGATGTTGAAGTAGATATTTCTTTTGGAATTCCGGGATTTATCACGGTCGGATTGCCGGATGCATCGGTGCGGGAAAGCAAAGAAAGAGTTAAGGCTGCCGTAAAGAATTGCGGCTATGAGTTCCCTTCGCGAAAAATCACAATAAATTTAGCACCGGCTGATAGGAGAAAAGAAGGCTCTGCCTTTGATCTTCCCATTTCTCTCGGCCTCCTTGCCCATTTGGACCTTTTTCCTCTGGAAAGGCTCGAGGATTATCTGTTTTTGGGTGAACTTGCTTTAGACGGAAGACTCAAGCCAGTGAAGGGAATTCTCTCCTCCACTGTTCTGGCCAAGAGAAAAGGTTTTAAGGGGATAGTCATTCCCAAGGAGAACGAAAAGGAGGCAGCTCTCGTGCAAAATCTTGATATTTATGGCATGGAGAATTTAGTCCAGGTTGTCGAGCTGCTCAGGGATGCTGATAATATCTCTCCATGCAGATATTCCTTAGAGGAACTTTTGCCGCGGCCTGACTACGATGTGGATTTTCAAGAAATAAGGGGACAGCAGCATGTCAAGCGGGCCCTAGAAGTTGCAGCAGCCGGTTCGCACAATATCCTTTTAATCGGCCCTCCAGGCGCTGGGAAAACAATGCTGGCTCGCAGATTGCCCACCATACTGCCACCTCTGACTTTTGATGAAATTATAGAAGTCACCCAGATCTTCAGTGTCTCGGGTCTTTTAAAGGGCAGAGGTGTCGTAGGGGAGAGGCCTTTTCGGGCGCCCCATCACACAATTTCTGATGCGGGATTAATCGGAGGAGGTCTTATCCCGAAGCCAGGTGAAATAAGTCTTGCTCATCATGGTGTTTTGTTTCTTGATGAGCTTTCTGAATTCAAAAGGCGTGTGCTCGAGGGCTTAAGGCAGCCTGTTGAGGAAGGAAAGGTGACGGTTTCTCGCGCTTCTATATCTATAACTTTTCCAGCCTTTTTTATGCTGGTGGGCGCTATGAATCCATTCGAGGATGCTTATGGTGGCCTTTCTTCTTCGGGTTTCAGCTGGACAGATAATCAGAGAAGCCGATACTACTCCAAAATATCTGGGCCTCTATTAGATCGCATCGATATTCAAGCGGAAGTGCCGAGAGTGGAATTTAGGGACATCATTTCCAAAGTTGAAGGTGAGAGCTCAGCGGAGATAAGAAAGAGAGTAATTGAAGCCAAAGAAAGGCAGCTTCTGAGATTCAAAGGGAAAAAAATCTACTGCAATTCTCAAATGGGAACCAGAGAAGTGAAAAAGTACTGCCAGGTGGATGATCAGGGGAAGGAGCTTCTGGAAATGGCTGTGAATCGCCTGGGATTCAGCGCCAGAGCGTATGCTCGGGTTTTAAAAGTTGCCCGCACAATCGCTGACCTAAACAATGAAGAGAGCATTAGTCCCGTTCATGTTTCTGAGGCCATCCAGTACCGCATGATGGATAAATATTTTTAAAGATATTCTTTTCTTCTTGACTTTAATTTGCAATCCCCATTTTAATATCTATCTGGATATTTTAGAGGCCAGGAATCTTGCTAAGATCAACATGGAAAATTTTGAAGAGTAAGGAGGTTGACATGAAAAAACCAGAGGTTCTGGTAATGCCGAGGAGAGAATTTATCGCTTCTGCATCATTCTTAGTCCTGGGAGCGCAGTTGTTTGGTATGTCTCCACTCTCATTGCAATCTGCTCAAGTGACTCAAGAACTCAAGGAAGAGCTGACGCCCGAGGAGCTCAAGATTGTGGAAAGATCAATAATGGCTAAAAATTTGAAGAATTATTTTGGCGAGGGCTATAGCTGTGCCGAATCCCTGTTGATGGTTTCGTTGAAGTTTTTAGGAAAACCAGAAGAACTGGTCTGGCTGGCCAGCGGGTTTGGAGGAGGATTGTACCATAAGGACCTTTGTGGATTTCTTACCTCTGGAGTTATGGCGATCGGTCTCTCATCCGGAATGTTGGAAAAGGAGAGAGCAGAAGGGAAGGAGCATTGCAAGCAAAACGTCAAGCAATACTGGAAGTGGTGGACATCCATGGCACCCTTGCATTGTTCTGAAATCAGGAAGGAAGATACGAGCTCTAAGAAAGGTACGAGTTCCAAGGAAAGCACGGGTTATAAGGTGTGCCAGCGCCTTGGTCAATTAGCTTCTGTAAAAATAGAAGAATTGATAAAACCGGCAAAGGCTGTTACCTGATTAATTTGATTATAAAAACACAAAGGTGGGCTTGATAAATCAAACCCCTACATGAGAATCCTTACAGACGAACCAAACCCATACGTAAGAAGACCAAATTCAGACATAAGAAAAATTAAAACCGTTCAGTTTATTTATATAATTAAAAAGGTGGGTTTGATAAATCAAATCCCTACAATAGATATAAGATTCCATTTCATCCATGGAAATTGGGGCCAGGCCCCATTTTCTCTAAAAAGTGGGCTTGATAAATCAAGTCCCTACGGAAGAATCACACACCTACAATTATTTGGAGGGAGTTGGAATCTCAAGCTCCCCAAGTTTGACAGTCCTTCGTAGCTCTCCAGAAGGCCAGGGCCGGGGCGGCATCGGTCGTCTTCGCGCGAGCTTATGTGCCAGATCGAAAGAAGTATCCATCCCATCTGGTCTCTGTGAGCAGACGAGCCACACCGAAACTTTGCCCGTCCATCCATTTTCTTTCTCTTCCTGTGAAATTATGACGTGGGAAAAATGGGGCCTGGCCCCATTTTCTTCTTCACCATTTTCTTCAATTATGATGCGAGAAGTATGTTTGCCGGGTCGAACCTTAAACGTGTACCAGCCCCAGCGGCCCTTCTGCTGTTCAACCTTTAGCTCTACTTTTTCCCCGTCCAAAAAAGCGGAAACTTCTGGTTCTCTCTCGCCCATTGATTCTCCGGCCGGTTCAAGTAAAACAGCCAAAGTAGCCTCTTCTGCGGGTTTGTGGAGGTCAAACTTTATATCGATTTCCGGCTGATTCTCTTGAGGTGAAAGCTGAACAGATTCATGGCTCACAGTCTTGGAAAAAAGCTTTGCAGGAATTAAAAACTTATTAGGCCTGATGCTTTTGCCGCCGTACTTAACCGTTCGAACCATTTCCGGATTCAGCAGCCGGGCTCCTCTTCCTGCATTGTAAAATCTCACAGTATATTTGCTTGCACTCTCCTGGAGTACTTCAAAAGTCACTCCGGCCAGCAGAGGTTCAGAGGCATCCTTAAGAGGGTAAATTTCGTATACGGCAGTTTCATATCCATGAAGCGGTATTTCTAGATTCATGCCTGCTTTATACAATTTTGGTGAGATCCATCGCGTCGGATACACTCGTTCCACTACTAAAGATGAAGCCTTTGGATCGAGACCCATGGAAGGTGATAATGAGGCCTTCAGAGTTTGAGGTTCGATCGAGGGATTCCTGGCAGCAATAATTCCACGTTTTCCGGCAAAATGGACATATCCATAAGCAAGGCTTTCTCCCGGGTCTCCGCCTATCATCTCTGTTGAACGCAAAACGTCAAATCTGTCCCTTGCCCAGCGAATGGATTTCGCCAGGGCATTCCATTCACCATCTGTAAGCAAGTCAGGAGAAACGTACAACTCCCACATGGAGACACCACGTGCAAAATAAAGGAGGGCGTTGTCCGTAAATTTATCCAGCGGCTCTGCCTCTCCTCCCAGTTTCTGCAAATTCCCTTTAATGATTCCATGAGTCATCAGATTGGCTATAGGGAACCAGAAGTCATTTTTCCCATAATCTTCAAAGAGTACGTAATCGCGGTAAGTGATGGCCCCGTCACGTCGGCTTATTGACGGAACATTGGCATAGCCGTAGTCGCTTCCCTGCATCCAGATCGTGTTGGCATACTTTACCCACCAGGGGCTCAGCCAGGTTCCGGAAGTGACATTCAGGAAAATGTTCGGATTTTCAGCACGCACGGACTGGCAAAGATCAATCACCGATTCCATGACAGCCCGGCGGGAATATATTCCGACAGGATGACCGTGGTCTGGTTCACTGCAGGAAAATTGAATTCCGTCCCACTTGTAATAGCCCATGCCGTGGTCGCGGACAAAGTCCAAAACTCTTTTCTTGAAGAGCTGGCGATACCGTTTCCCGGCCAAGCACAATTGGTCCCTCGCTGCTTCGCGGCCAGGGATAACTTCGTATCCATGGTCACGCATCCACTCAACACGCCACCCGCGGTTTGAGTAGCCGCCTATAGGACCAAACCATATTCCGAGGTTTGTTCCTATTCCCTTTAAGGCATCACTCACAGGCGCGAGGCCACGCGGAAATTGCTCTTTGCTCAATACCCAATCACTTTTGTAGACATCCCAGCCGTCGTCCAAAACAAAGGCATCCAGCTTTAATCCCTGCTTTTCGACCATTTCTTTCTTGAAGGATTCGATAATACGAAGCAAGCTTTTTTCATTCATGATATGAGCTGGACTTTCCGCTATTTCAGGTGCCCTCACATCATACCAGCTGTTGTAAAGAAGAAACGGCTTTAGAGGCGCGACTCGAATTCTGTCCAGATACTTCAAGAACCAGAGTTTGACATGCAGATTCGGGGAAAGCCCTTCCACAACCCATTCGCTCTCTATCCAGGAATTTCCGATACGCTCCCCTAATTCCTGCCCGCAATGGAGAGTTGTCTTTCCTTCCTCCACAGGCTTCAGGGAATTTTCTGAGGTCGGGTATTCCAGTCCGAAAAAAGCACCTCCTTGCTTATACTGCAGGGCCAGTGGCTGACCGAACCCTCCGGACTTAAGAACAGTCACATTTCCGAAAACAAGACCCCGGCAAGGCCAAACCCATCTTAGGAAGTGGCGGCCTGATCTGGAATCGCGAACAGCTATTTTCCGCCTTACATAGAAAGCTTCTTTCTCGAGTCGATAGGTGATCCGCATCTCCAAAGAACTGTTTAGTCCTTTGAAGAAAAGGTTCAGTTCCTTGCTATCTCCGGAAGGCTCCTGGACCTCATGACGCAGCAGTTGAAAATTATGCTTGGAGAGCATTACGGGATTTTCTGCATTATTCACATTCCCCGGTGCCCGCCACCCTGTCCACATAACATTCAGACCAAAATCAGCATCGGTTTCAATCGAAAAGGGCCGAGTCCCGTATTCTGCTAACCACTCCGGTTGTGCCTCTAGCCTGTCAGAGCTAAGCTTTCCTTCCTTAAAGATTACGGAGCATTTAACTTGCTCGTTGCCCAGTGAGAAAATCTGTTTATCGTTTTCCTGCCTTTCTTCGAATACAGCATCCAAGGCTGAGCTCGAGGAGACAAAAAACACCAATAGCGCAAATGTAAAAAGCCAGCGCGATCTAAATATTTTCATATCAATCCTCCATAACTGAAAAAAAAGAAGCTTTCTGTAGTTCTTTCCTGAAAGAATGAGCTGCTTTTATGGCCTGCCTGTGTGGCTGTGGTTATAGTAATTTACCAAGCTTTTTAAGGGTTCTGCTAAATTTTCCGCTTCTCTGGTCCTTCATATTAATTCCAACCAATACCCGGGATCTTTCTGCGGGCAACGGCGGAAATACTGCCCATTGACCGGGCATACGGCCGGAGAATGAAGCTGTAGGAATATCCTTTTACCGGCAATCTATATTCCGGATGGGCACGTGCCCGGTCCCCCCAGCTTGTATCCCCGCCTACACCCATCTGCTTATAATCCAACTTCAAGGTGACGAGGTCACGTTTTTTTACATGGAATGTGTGTCTCTGCCGTTTTTCCGGCCCTGGATCAAAGTCTTCATCTAAGTAAGGAAGAGCGCTAATGCTTAACAAAGGCAGGCCAACAGCAAGGAGTCCTGTGCCCTTATTATCTGTTAAAGCGACCCAGCGGACATCTGTTTTGTTGCCGTTTTCTTGAGGCCGGATGTAGGGATGATACTGGTCTATGACCTTTCCGCTGTAAACACCAACCGCAGCTCCAGTTTTCCTGTCCCAGTAATTTTCGTGAGGGCCTCTGCCGTACCATGCTATATTTTCAAACTCCGCAGGTAGGGTCATCTTCATGCCAAACCGAGGCATCTCAGGCAGATTGGTGTTCATAGGCTCAAAACTGTTATTAACAATGATATCGCCGCTGCCAAAAATTCTATAGGTTGTATAGTATTTTGAGCTCGCAGTGGGCAGCGTTGAAACAAGATTGATTTGAATTTCCTGGGTACTAATCTGCTCTGCCGTGATCTTGTCGGTGATTCTTTTGTCTCCGGCTTCACGCCAGATCTCCAGCCGTCGAGGCATCCCCCAGCCAAAGTCATTATCCGTGGGCGCCCTCCAGAAATTTGGCATAGGTCCGGCTTTGATAAACTCTGTACCTTGGAAGACATATGATGTTATTTCCCCGGTATTCTTGTCGACGGCAATAGTGAAATCCTTTCCCTTGATTCGAAAGAATTCTCCTTTTTTGTCGAGCAGTAATTCCGGTAGCCTGGATAAATCTATCTTTGGTCCAGGCTCATAAAAAGGCAATTTATACTGTTCCCAGGCAACTTCATAACCTTTGGAAACAAGAGGCGCTTCATCCTTCAGAGTAAAACTTAATTTAAGGAAGTACTCCACACCCGGTAAAGGTTTAATCTCAGGAAGAGGCAGGCTGATAGCTTTGGAACCACGTGGCGGGATATCCAACCGGGGAAATCTCCCCTCGGCAATTAGTTCATCGTCGCCCATGATGGTCCACTTCATCTCGACTGTATTGAGATTTGTAAAATCATACCTGTTAAAGATTTCTACCTCCCCTTTCTTCAAATCAACGGGTTTTACATTTATATACTGATAAACCTTCTTTACTTCCCATAGATGAGGATGTATCTTCCTGTCGGGAAAAACCAGCCCGTTGATACAAAAATTCCTATCGCTGAGAGTGCCTGGCGGCCCAAAGTCGCCTCCATAGGCCCAGAATTCTTCACCTTCTTCGTTTGTTTTAAGCAAGCCCTGGTCAACCCAATCCCAGATGAAACCACCCTGCAGCTCTTTGTGTTCATAAAAAAAATCCCAGTAATCCTGGAGGTTGCCGACGCTGTTCCCCATAGCATGGGCATATTCACACATTATAAGAGGGCGATTTTCCAGCCCCTTTCTGAGATATTCTTCGAGAAGCTGGACCGTACGGTACATGGGGCAGACGATATCCGTGTGAGGGCCTGTTCCGGCCCGTTCGTACTGAACGGGTCTGGATGGATCACGTTCTTTTATCCATTGATAAGTAGCTCCGAAGTTAACACCATCGCCAGCTTCATTCCCCAGAGACCAGATGATGATACAGGGATGGTTCTTATCCCTTTCGACCATGCTGATTGTACGGTCCAGATGAGCTTCCTTCCATTCCGGGTTATTGCCGAGTGTTTTATCGGGATCATACCCCATGCCGTGAGATTCGATATTTGCCTCATCTACGACATAAAGTCCGTATTCATCACAAAGCTCGTACCATCGTGGGACGTTCGGATAATGGCTTGTTCGTACTGCGTTTATATTGAATCTTTTCATTATTTGGATATCTTTGATCATGTATTTTTCTGAGACAACGCGTCCTGTTTCTGGCTCGTGTTCATGGCGGTTAACACCCTTAATCAAGATAGGCACGCCGTTAACCAGCAACTGGCCTCCTCTTATTTCTACTTTTCTGAATCCTGTTTTCGAGCCAACGACCTCAACTGTTTTTTCTTTATCATCCTTGAGAGAGAGGACCAGGGAGTAGAGGTTAGGAGTTTCAGCAGTCCATTTCAACGGATTTTCTATGGATTGCTCAAAGAGGATTTCCTGCTCTTCGAACTCTACGAGATTTACCTCTTTAACAAGCGGCGAATCGAATACTGATTCATTGTGAGCGTCAAAAAGATCCATCTGTAGATAGTACTTGCCCGTCTCCGCTGCCAGATAATTTTTCACCTTGACTGTAACCTTCAGGCGCCCATCCGTGTAGTTTTCGTCCAGATCTGCGAGGACAAAAAAATCGCGAATGCTCACATTCGGAGCGGAGAAGAGAAATACATCGCGCTCAATACCGCTTATCTTCCAGTAATCCTGATCTTCAAGATAGCTTCCGTCACTGAATCGATAGACTTCCACCGCCAGCGAGTTTTTTCCTTTACGCAGATATTTGGTAATGTTAAATTCAGCAGGAGTTTTACTTCCCTGGCTGTAGCCTACCTCTTTTCCGTTCACCCAAATATACATCGCAGATTTTACACCGCCGAAGTGGAGGAAAACCTGACGCTCGTCCCATACTTTCGGAATCGTGAAGTCTCTTTTGTAGGAACCTACCGGATTATAGTCATGGGGGATATGGGGTGGGTTGGCTGGAAACAGATAATCTGTATTTGTATAAATAGGTATGCCAAAACCCTGCAGCTCCCAGTTGCCTGGCACAGCAATATCATTCCACTTTCTAACATCAAAATTATCTTTGTAGAAATTGATGGGCCGCTCGGAAGGCTTATTAACCCAGTTGAATTTCCAGGTTCCGTTAAGAGAAAGAGAATACGGCGATTGCAAATGATTGTTCTTTAAGGCTGTCTCAGTATCCACGTAAGGAATATATGTGCAGTGGGCAGGTTCTTTGTTCCGTCCGATCATCGCCGGGTTTTCCCAATCATTGACTTTATTTCCTTTTGCTTTTTGTTCAGGAGGTTCTTTTCCGCTGCTCTTATAGGCAACAGAAATATTTAGAACAATAAAGATTAAAATTAGGATCAAACTGACTTTTTTCATGCTTTCCTTCTTTTTAGGATAACCTTTTTTCCTCAGAATCAAATTTTATATAAAATGAAGTTAATTGCAATGGTAAAGCAAGGGGGTCAGGTCTTGCTTTTTGCTTTTACTCATAAAAAGTCTGATCCCATTGACATTTTGCTCTTCGAATTGAGATTGACAGCCTTAGAGCATAAATGTATAAAATATATCTTTGTGGGGTCAGGTCTTGTTTTTTGCTTTTAATAATACAGACGCAATTTATACCAATGCCTTAGATTGCGGGTGACCCCGCTCTTTTTATAAATGGGCAGGCGAGCATGGCGAAATCTCATCCTGAAGACAGGAGATACCTGTGTCGTCTTCATCCCTGCAATGAAATTTTAATGCGTTTGTGTGAGAATTTCGAGATAAGCAAAAAACAAGACCTGACCCCACACTTGTAATTTCGAAAAGGAGAATATGATGGGTATTTATAAAGATCTTGAGGGTAAAAGGGTTGTGATCACTGGTGCAGCAAGCGGAATAGGTCTGGCAATGGCAAAAAGGTTTATATCTGAAGGAGCCAGGGTTTTTATTCTTGACTGGAATGAAAAAGCCCTGGATAAAACAACAGCTGAAAATCCAAAATTGAGCGGAAGCGCACACGGCGACGTTAGCAACCCCGGTGATGTAAGGAAAGCGTTCTCCGAGGTTGATGAAATTCTTGGAGGAATTGATGTACTCGTTTCGAACGCGGGAATAAGCTTGCGTAAACCATTTTTAGATATTGAGTATGAAGAATGGTCAAAAATTCTTAAAGTTAATTTAAGCGGAATGTTCCTCTGCGCTCAGGAAGCCATAAAGAGGATGAAGAAGCAAAAGTCAGGTGTAGTCTTATTTACTGCATCTACGAACGGGATGGAGGGGCACCCTCTTTATGCTGCTTATAATGCTTCAAAGGCAGGGGTTATATTGCTGGCAAAGACTTTAGCCTTGGAGTTTGCTCCATGGCTGCGAGTAAACGCTGTTTGTCCGGGATATGTTCTTACTGAGATGCAGAAAGCTGAATACACAGAAGAAATGCTTGATGCTGCAAATGCAGAGAATCCTTTGAATCGTCTTGCTACACCAGAAGAGGTTGCTGGATTATTTGCGTTTTTAGCATCTAAGGAAGCTTCATATATCACCGGGCAGGCGATACCGATCGATGGCGGTGAGACTTCGGGGATGTTCCTAAAAGATTTAGATGAGTAATTTACAGAAAAAAATCCAACCTTATGACACTTGGAGGTTTTAGCCATGAACATAGACTCGAAAGCTTCAGAGCTTTTTTCTTTGGAGGGGAAAGTTGCGATGATTACAGGAGCAGCCTCGGGGATTGGTCTGGCGACAGCAAAACGGTTAGCAGAGATGGGCGCCAGCATCGCTCTAGTTGACATCAATGAACTTAAAGGAAAAGAGGCCGTTGAAGAGATTAAAAGCCTTGGAAGGAAGGCGAAATTTTTCCGGTGCGATGTCACCTCAGACTCTGATTGTAAAAAAACAACTGAGGATGTTTATCAAGAATTTGGTAAGATCGACATTTTATTTAATAATGCCGGAGTGACAAGGCGCAAAAATATAGTTGAGTTAAGCGAAGAGGAGTGGGATTTAGTTTTAAATGTAAACTTAAAGGCCATATATTTACTTTCTCGCCATGTGATTCCTCGTATGGTTGATGACGGTGGAGGCAGCATAATCAATACCGGTTCAGGGTGGGGGCTTAAAGGCGGCCCAAATGCTGCAGCCTATTGTGCGGCTAAAGGTGGAACCATAAACCTGACCCGGGCAATGGCCATTGATCATGGAAGACAGGGCATTCGAGTCAATTGTGTATGCCCTGGAGATACAAATACAGAGCTCCTGCATGATGAATCGGTTCAATTAGGTTTGGATGACGCTGAATTCATGAAGGCTGCGGCAGACCGTCCACTGCATCGTGTAGGTCTTCCCGAAGATATTGCCAATGCCGTTCTCTACTTTGCCAGCGATATGTCAAGTTGGGTAACAGGGTCGGTTTTAGTCGTTGACGGCGGCGGATTGGCCTGAACATAAAAATTAACCGTTATGAGAATCACGAAAGAACATTCTTAATATGATTTAGTGGTTTTAAGCTGAATAATTCAGGAGAGGTAATCAGCGGAGGTTTAAATGAAAAAAAGTGAAAAAATGGTGCACCCGTATATTCCCAATTCTGCACCAAAAGTAAAAGCAAAAATGCTTGAGGAAATCGGGGTAAAGGATATTGATGAACTTTATAAGGATATACCCGAGAATTTGAGATTAAAAAAAGAGCTAGATTTGCCTGGAGCGCTGCCCTCTGAGTATGCTTTGAAAAGGCATGTAGAAAAAATTCTTTCTAAAAACAAAACGTGTCAGGAGAACATCAGTTTTTTAGGAGGAGGATGCTGGCAGCACTATGTTCCGGCTATCTGTGATGAAATAAATCAGCGTTCAGAATTTTTAACAGCCTACGCAGGAGAGCCGTATGAAGATCATGGGAGATTTCAGGCTCTTTTTGAATACGAAAGTTTGATGGCAGAACTTTTAGACATGGATGTGGTTAACGTGCCGACATACGACTGGTGCCAGGCTTCAGCTACCGCTCTAAGAATGGCTGCAAGAATTACCGGACGCAGTGAAATACTTATATCAGATACGATATCTCCTGACAGGCTTTTAACGATAAATAACTACTGCGTGCCTGTCCTTGCCGTTAAGATGGTAAAGCATCGCCCTGATACTGGGCTCGTAGATCTCGATGATTTGAGAGCGAAGATGTCACGCGATACTGCCGGCATATATTTTGAGAATCCGTCCTATCTGGGATTTATCGAGCATCAAGGGAAGGCTATTTCAGATATCGTCTATGAAAATGGAGCTTTAAGTTTAGTCGGGGTTGATCCGGTTTCGCTGGGAGTCATGATTCCCCCTTCTAATTATGGTGCGGATATTGTTTGCGGTGATATTCAAGGACTCGGAATTCATATGAATTTTGGCGGTGGTCATGCCGGATTCATAGCTTCCCGTGATGAAGAGAGATTTGTGATGGAATACCCGTCTCGCCTGTTTGGGATTACAAAAACGTCTGTTGAAGGTGAATACGGGTTTGGCGATGTAGCCTATGACAGAACATCCTTCGCAGTCAGGGAAGAGGGCAAAGAATTTGTCGGAACTCACGCAGCATTATGGGGAATTACTGCTGCTGTGTATTTATCCCTCATGGGTCCTAAAGGAATGCAGGAATTAGGAAAGACCATTATGCAAAGGTCACAATATGCCATGAAGAAACTGGCAGAAATAAAGGGAGTCAAAGCGCCTTTATTCGATTCACCCCATTTTAAAGAGTTTGTGGTCAGTTTCAAGGATACAGGCATGACGGTCGAAGACATTAATAAATCGCTGCTGAAGCAGGGTATTTTCGGAGGCAAAAACCTTTCAGGAGAATTTCCTGAACTTGGAAATAGCGCGCTTTATTGCGTGACTGAGGTTCACACCAAGGAAGAAATTGATCGTTTGGTTCAAGCCTTGAAAGATTGTTTAGGATAGAGGTTGAAAACTTTGGATATCATAAGATTGGATATCTTAAGAAAGGAAGGGATTGGCCATGGGTATAGATAAAAAAACGAAAGTAAGAAATTTTCATCAAGCCAAATGGGATGAGCCAATAATTTTTGAATTAAGCACAGAAGGAGAAAGAGGTATCGCAATCCCTGAGGTAGAAAAAGAAATCGAAGAAACGGTCGGTGATGGAATATCTAAATTGCCAGAAAACATGGCAAGAAAAAAAGCTCCTGCGCTTCCTGAGATATCTCAGATGAGAGTGTTGAAACATTTCATTCGACTGTCTCAACAATGTCTTGGAGCGGATTTAAACGTTGATATAGGGCAGGGAACCTGCACCATGAAATACAGCCCGAAAATTAACGAGATTTTTGCCCGTTCTCCTAAGGTTGCAGAACTTCATCCGGAGCAGGATGAGAATACTGCTCAAGGCGCGCTGGAAATAATGTACAAATTGGATACATTCTTCCAGGAGATTTCAGGAATGAGAAAATTTACTATGCAGCCTGGAGGAGGTTCTTCGGCTATTCTTGCTATGGCTTCCATCATCCACGCTTATCACCACTCCCGCGGAGAAACAGACAAGCGAGATGAGATAATTACAACCATATTCTCTCATCCTTCAGATGCTGCAGCGGCCGCTGTAAAAGGCTATAAAGTGATTACCCTCTATCAAAATGAAGACGGGCTGCCTGATGTCGAGGCTCTGAAAAAAGCGGTTTCCGAGCGTACTGCAGGATTATTAATAACGAATCCGGAAGATACGGGGATTTTCAATCCTAAAATAGCTGAGTTTGTTAAGATGGTTCATGAGGCAGGAGGTTTATGCGGATATGATCAGGCCAATGCAAACGGAATATTAGGCATTACAAGAGCTAGTGAAGTTGGCTTTGATCTTTGTTTCTTTAATCTGCACAAGACCTTTTCTTCTCCCCATGGCTGCGGTGGGCCTGGAGCAGGAGCACTCGGCGTAACAGAAGAGCTTATAAGCTATTTGCCAGTCCCGACAGTGGAATTTGATGGTGATAGATACTTTTTAAATTACAATCTTCCTAACACGATTGGTAAAGTAAGAGCATTCTATGGCGTTTTCCCCGCCGTTTTAAGAGCATATTCATGGATAATGAGTTTGGGAGCCGAGGGACTCAAAGAAGCTGCAAACGTAGCTGTATTAAACAATAACTATATCTTAGAGAAGATAAAGAAGATAAAAGGCGCCAGTGCGCCTTATGCCAGAGGAAGACATCGCATAGAGCAGGTGAGGTATAGCTGGGAAACACTCACCAAAGAGACAGGAGTAACCACAGAAGATGTAACCTGCAGGATGGCTGATTTTGGTTTCCATCTGTGGTCAAGCCATCATCCTTTTATAGTTCCAGAACCCTTCACGATTGAGCCGACTGAATCCTACTCCAAGGACGAGATTGATGAATATATCGCCGGTCTGGAGAAAATCGTTGCCGAAGCATACAATGATCCTGAAAAGGTGAAAAACGCACCGTACAACAGTGTTGTCCACAAAATTGATCACAGTACTTTAGATGATCCGGAAAAGTGGGCTATAACCTGGAGGGCTTACCTAAAAAAACACAAGAAAAAATAACCGAGGCTTGTCGCATTTGAAAAAATTAGGGCTGATCGTCAATCCTATCGCTGGAATGGGTGGGCGCGTTGGTCTGAAGGGAACAGATGGTTCAGATATTCTGGAAAAGGCTGTAGAGCTTGGCGCAAAACCTCAATCTCAGAACCGTACAGTAGAAGTCCTCAAAAAACTTAAGCCACTCAAAGATGATATAGAATTAATAACCTATCCCGGCAAAATGGGCGCCAAAGCAGCCATTCGCTGTGGCTTTTCTCCTAATATCATCGGGACCATAACAGACCCCGCGACAACTGCTTCCGATACCAGAAAAGCGGCCAAAGAAATGCTGGATTTGAAAGTAGATTTACTGCTTTTTGCCGGTGGAGATGGAACGGCAAGGGATATATACACTGCTGTTGGCGATTCAATGGTAGTTTTAGGAATACCTGCAGGGGTTAAGATTCATTCTGCTGTGTATGCCTGTAATCCAATGAGGGCAGGGGAGTTGGCCCTTTTATTCCTTCAGGGCAAGGCAAAAAATATCCTGCAAGCGGAAGTGATGGACATTGACGAAGAAGATTATAGAAAAGGAAGATTACGAGCTAAATTATACGGGTATTTAAAAATACCGTTTGAAAGAAGATACGTTCAGAGAGTAAAAGCAGGGAGTCCTGTTAGTGAACAATATTCTCAGGAAGCAATCGCGCATGATGTTACAGAAAATATGTCCGATGAGTTTTATTATATCGTCGGACCCGGAACCACTACCAGGTCAATAATGGAAAAGCTCAATTTGAATGATACTCTATTAGGAATAGACCTTATTCATAAGAAAAAGCTTGTGGGGAAAGATTTGAATGAGGCAGATCTGCTCGAGAAAATTAAAGGGAAAAAAATTAAACTAATCATTACACCCATCGGCGGCCAGGGCTATATATTCGGGAGAGGGAATCAGCAAATAAGCCCGGAAGTCATTAAACAAGTTGGAAAGGACAATATAATCATAGTAGCGACAAAGCATAAAATAAATTCCTTATATGGTCGTCCCTTATTAGTCGATACAGGGGATAAAGCAGTTGATCGTCTGTTAAATGACTATTTTAAGGTTATAACCGGTCATCGAGACGCTATAATTTATAAAGTAACATATTGATTTGGGGGTCAGGTCTTGTTTTTTGCTTTTATCAAATATAGAGCTTAGAACCAATTCTGCTTCCAACAGAAATTAAAGAAAAACTGAGCTATTTTCGTTCTAAGCTTCGTCATTTGGATAATAGAATCTGTTTTAGTTCTAAGTTCTTGATGTTTTAAAATGGCGAGACCTTTAAGAATCCAATATGAGGGAGCATTTTATCATATAACCGCTAGGGGTAATGAAAAGAAAGATATATTTACAAATGATGCTGATAGAAATAAGTTTATTGAGATCTTAGAATCTGTGGCAGAAAAGTATAGATGGATTGTGCACGCCTATTGCTTGATGAGTAATCATTATCATCTGGTTGTTGAGACGCCTTTGAAAAACTTATCAGCGGGGATGAGGCAATTAAATGGTGTTTATACTCAAAGTTTCAATAAGAAACATGGAAGAATTGGACATCTCTTTCAAGGAAGATTCAAAGCTTATCTAATAGAAAAAGAGAACTATCTTTTAGAAGCTTGTCGCTATATTGTTCTAAATCCAGTTCGAGCTGGGATTGTTCATGACCCTTTAGAATGGGAATATTCTTCATGCAGAAAAACTTTTGGAGATAGAAAGCGTTACATATATTTATATCCGGATTTAATCCTATCGTTTTTTTCCAATTCTTTAGCCGATGCCCAAAAAGGGTACATAAAATATGTTAAAGAAGGGATAGGGAAAGAAAGTCCATTCAATGAGGCGCATGGAGGATTTATTTTGGGCGGAGAAAAGTTTGTAAAGAGTGTAATGGAAAAAAACAAAATTATAGATTGTGAAGAAATTGCTAAAAGGGAGAAGTATGTCAGTAGGCTGAATCTGAGGGACATATTTGCTGGGAAAGAACGGGATGAAGGCATTGCAATCGCCATTAACCGGTGGAGGTATAGCTTAGAAGATGTAGGTAAGTTTGTAAGATTGCATTATTCTTGCGTAAGTAGAATCGCAAAAAAGGCAAAAAACAATACCTGATCCCTATTGTAATACCTGATCCGATCCCTATTGCAAAAAACAAGACCTGACCCCTATTGTGACCCCTATTGTAATTGTATTTACATGACCCCTATTGTATTTACAAATTCAAAACTTTTTTAAGGGTGGAGATGCAGGTTTTGTTTTCTTCGGGGAAGCCCATGGTTATGCGGAGATAGCTGGGCATCTGCCAGTCTTCACCTTTGCGAACAAACACGTTTTTTGAGGCCAGTTTTTTTTGAGCTACCTTAGAAGCCATATTCACCTTGACCATTAAGAACGGGGTAGTGCTGGGGATGTATTTTAAGCCCAGGGAATCAAATTGATGATAGAAATATTCTTGGCCCTCCTTGACAAGCTTCTTGTATTTTTCTACGTGTTTTTCATCTTCAAGAGAGGCAAGGCCCCCGGCAAAGACTGCCTGGTTAATCCCCAGATTCCTGAAGCCGAATGCCCTGAGTTCTTTGATGATTGATGGATCGGCGATGGCATAACCCAGGCGCATCCCTGCCAGTCCATAGACCTTTGAAAAGGTTCGGCTGACAATCACGTTGTATCCCTGTTTGATCAGGGTTATCCCGTCTCTTCCCTGCTTATCTTCGAGGAAGTGGGAATAGGCCTCGTCGATGAAAACAATTATCGTCTTAGGAAGGGATGCACAGAAGTTTTGAATTGCCTCGAAGTCGTGGCGAGTGCCAGTAGGATTGTTCGGGTTGACGAGGTAAACCATTTTTGTCTTGGGAGTCAGAGCTTTTTTTAAGGATTTTAGGTCAAAATAGAAATTCTTATCGAGAGGAATCTCGTTGACGCTTGCCCCAATTTTCTTTGCTTCCCGGGGTAAAGTTTTAAATGTTTGTAGGGTTGTTACGAGTTCGCCACCATCGCGGAGGAATGCCCAGGGAGCTATTCTTAAGAATTCTGTAGAGCCACAGCCCGCAAGGATCATTTCGGTGGAGACTCCATGGTAGGAGGCCAATTCTTTTGTAAGCTGGGTGGCACGGGTGTAACGGTGTCCCTGCGAGAGGGCTTTTTCCATAGCTTTTAGGGTGCTTAGAGAAGGGCCATACGGGTTTTCGTTTGCATTCAGTCGAATAGCTCCTTCAGGATAACCCCAGTCAACCTTTTTCTCAGAGAGGGCGGCTGTTTTTGGAGGATAGGCCCAGGGATAATTGCTGAGGGGAAGGACTGCAGCTCCAGCTACAATGCTTCCCATAAAAGTTCTTCTGGATATTTTTAAGCTTGCCATGAGTCTTTCTCCTTTCTAAACAATTATTTTTGGGAGATGGGGGCTTAATCCAATCAATACTTTGTATGTTTTATAGGAATTTGCTTTTTTGGCTGTAACAAGTTGAAATAAATCTTTTTGTTTCTTGCTTGGATTTCTGCCCCTGACACGTTTAGGACTTATACAGGAGGAATGAATGAATGTCAAACTTTGTCCTATCCTTGTCAATGATAAGTATATGCAGATGAGGCTGTAAGGAAAGAATAGAGGATAATGGGGTCAGCCCTTATCAAAATGAAGCTTGAAAAATCGATGGCTTAAAAGTTTTTCTCTTCAATAGCAAGGCTGACCCCAACAAGGAAAATAAAGGAGGTTGAAGAAAAGGAGGTTTAATTCTTCTTTCAAACTTTTCTCTCTTGAACCACAATGTTCCCAT
>SOIV01000058.1 GCA_004377005.1 Candidatus Aminicenantota bacterium
CGGTTGGAGTGAGTTCTCTTTTTGTCCCTAAAACTATGTCTCTGGTCAGGGTAAAGCATGAACTCAAATTTTTTGCCGAGGTCTATAAGTTTGTCGATCAGCTGCACGCTATTCTGCATGTGAACGTTATCATCCATGACCCCGTGAGAGAGGAAAAGAATGCCTTTGAATTTATCAGCATGGGTCATCACCGAACCGAATTCATATCCTTCCTTGTTTTCAGAGGGCCTGTCCATGTAGCGTTCTGTGTAGACAGTATCATAAAGTTTCCAGTCCGTGACAGATGAGCGGGCGTATCCGTGGGTGAAGTAATCTGCTCCGTAAGTTAAGGCCAGACAGGTGGTGTAGCCGCCGTAACTTCCTCCTGTGATTCCGATTTTTTTCTTATCGACAAAAGGCTTTTTGTGAAGCCACTTAACAGCTTCGATAAGGTCATGCATTTCCCATTTGCCGAGGTTCCGGTGCATGAGAGACATTCCTTTTTTTCCGAAGTGACCGGAGCCCCGGTGGTCAACGCTGAAGATGATGATTCCTTCCTGAGCCGCATAAAGAGAGGAGAGGGAGGGGAATGAATTGGAGACCCTGCTTGAGCCCGGGCCACTGTATATGGTGAAAAGAACGGGATATTTTTTGTTCTCATCAAAGTCGGGAGGGAGAATCCAGTAAGCGGGAAGGGTCCAGCCGTCCTCGGTGGGAACAGAGAAAAGTTCTTTTTTTCCTATAGTATATTCTTCCATGAGAGAGGTGCGGCTTTCCTCTATATTCCTTAAAAACGTTCCGTCAATCTGGTATAGGTCCTTCCTTGAAGGAGTTTGGATACTGGAGAAACGATCTATAAAATAGGTTCCTCCTGGGGAGAGAGAAACGCTATGGGTGCCCGGCGCCTTGGTCAGGCGTTTGAAATCCGTGCCGTTGAGTTTCATTTGAAAAAGATGAGTTTCCGTTGTTTTATCTTTTCTTGCCGTAAAAAAGACCCTTTTATTTTTTTCATCCACTAAAGATATTCCGGTGACAGTCCATTTTCCCTCAGTTAATCTCTTTTTAAGGTTTCCCTCTAAATCATAATAGTAGAGATGGCTCCAGCCATCGACATCGCTTCGGAGGAGGAAGCCGCTTTCATCCTTGAAAAAATACAGATCTTCGAAAAATCCTACCCAGGATGATTGTCGCTCATCGAATATTTCCTTCTTCTTTCCTGTTTTAAGATCGACTGTGTAAATTTTGATGTTGTTCTGATCGCGATTCATCCACTGGAATGTGAGTTTAGAGCTATCAGCAAACCAGAAAGGCCAGGCTGCATAATGGTCAGCTTCCTCGTCAATGTCAGCCCAAACCACTTTTCCTCTAGGGACTGTGACAATGCCCAGCCTGACTTTAGGATTTTGATCGCCTGCTTTGGGGTATCTTTCGATCTCCAGCTCACCGTGGGTTCCCCTGGCTCTAAAAAGAGGGAAAGTAGGAACAGGGCTGTCATCAAATCGCAGGAAAGCGATTCTGCTGCTATCAGGAGACCACCAGAAAGCCGCATATTGGGACCTTCTTCCCAGGATTTCTTCGTAGTAAACCCAGGAGGCCCAGCCGTTGTAGATCGTATCAGAGCCGTCAGAGGTAAGTTGATATTCCAGTCTGCTTTCAACATTCAGGAGATAAAGGTTATGGTTGCGTGTAAAGGCAATGTATCTTCCGTTCGGAGAAAAGCGCGGATTTTTCTCTTCCCCGGGTGTTGCGGTGAGGCGCTTGAGTCTTTTGCTCTCTAGCGGGTAATAATAGAGGTCATTTTCGAATGAATAGAGCAAGCCGCTGTAATCCTTTGTGAAGCCTACGTGCTGATTAGCTTTTAATCCTGTTGGGAAGCTTTTCTGGATTTGTTCATAGTCAAGAAAGACAGTTTTTTTACCTGTTTTTGCGTTCACTTTGTAGAGTTTTGTACTTTCTTTCTTCTCATCCCTCTCTGATAAAAGGTAATGTTCGTCGTCAAGCCAGGCGCGGATGGAGGGTCTTGTGGTGGGGATGAGGGTCATAGGTTTGAGGATGTAGGGTTTGGCATTCTGATAAGCCTGTTCATAAGTAATTTTCTTTGAATTTTTTTCTTGTGCCAACCCCGGGCTGCACAAATAAACTGCGAAAAAGAAGATTATAAATCCATGGATAAAATAATATTTTTTGCATTTTCTCATTGGCCCATCTCCTTTAAAAAACATAAGAGCTTTTATCATTGACATGGACGAGTGTCACTGTATTGGTGTTACCCTCCATAATTTACTATAATATTAGGCTTAAGTCATCTTGCTGGAAGGTTGATTTTATATGGACTTATGCGGAAATCAGAGCTAAAGAATTTTTTTAAAAGATTTCATAAACGATCCAGAGGTATCAATATGATTAAAGAAAAAAGTAAAAATTTAAGAAATAAAATTTTACTTATTATTTGTTGTCTTTTTATCCTCGTGGGGATTTCTGGAGCAGGCGAAGACAAGAATGAGTTTACGGTTTTAACAAGTCAACCTCTGGAATTAAGCGGATACACTCAGGTGAGGTATACGCACACAGATGAGGACATAAATGCATTCAGAATAAGACGAGCAAGAGCTGGATTAAAGGGGGAAATTCTAAAAAAGATTAATTATGTTCTTCAGATTGATGCATCAAAAAGTCCTGTTTTGCTGGATGCCAAAGTTGAAATAACCTTTTCGCCTTATGCCAAGCTAACGTTTGGCCAATTTAAAGTTCCCTTTGGCCTAGAAAACCTTACTTCTAGTTCTGCTTTGGATACGATTAACCGCTCCCAGACAGTGGAGAATTTATGCCCTGGTAGGGATACCAGAACTCAAGGAAGAGACATCGGAGTTACTTTAAGCGGAAAATTCTCAATGATAGAATTCAATCTAGGAGTTTTTAATGGAGAAGGTTCAAACAGAGATGATACTAATGAGAAAAAAGATTTAGTTGTAAGACTAGGATTTCATCCTTTTGACTTTCTTACCCTAAGCCTGTCACATTACCAGGGCAAATCTACTCTCTTCGGTGGAGATTCTGTTGTAGACAGAGATAGAACAGGTGTAGATATATTTTTGGTTCATGAGCAACTTTCCGTAAAAGGGGAATATATCGCCGCCAGAGATTACCAGACTGATAAATATGGATGGTACATTCAAGGAGGTTACTTTCTCGTCCCGGATAAAATTCAAGCCATAGTCAAGTACGATTCCTACGACTTAAACAGGAATATCCAGGGAGACCGGACTGATGTCATTACCCTCGGTCTCAACTGGTTTTTTTCAAAGATAACAAAGCTTCAAATCAATTATGAGCATCATACAGAAGGATTGACGGGGACCTCTGAGAATGTCATC
>SOIV01000070.1 GCA_004377005.1 Candidatus Aminicenantota bacterium
CAAAGCGAAAAAAAGATTGCTCCTGAGATTTTTTTTGATTATTATGTTTAGGGAAAAAGAGGAACAGACAAATGAGAAAAACCTTAATTCTTTGTTTATTATCTCTGCTCCTTTTCCTTTGTTGTTTCCTTTGCTGTGAGAAAAAACAAGAAAGTCTTTATACGATTGGTATTTTTCAGTTCAACGATGCCCCAACACTTAATGAAGTTCGAGAAGGGTTTATTCGTGCTTTAGAAGATAAAGGTTTAAGGGATAATGATAATATCCGGCTGAAAATAAGGAACGGCTATGGAAATCTTGCAGAAGTTCAGAGGATTGCCCAGGATTTTGTCGATGAGAACGTTAATATGATCGTCGCTCTTTCAACTCAGTGCCTCCAGGCCGCTCTGATTGCAACTCATGAAATTCCAATCATATTTTCTTCTGTTGCTAATCCCTTCCTGGCTGGCGCTGGCAAGTCTGCCCATGACCACCGGAGCAATGTTTCAGGAGTTTCTTCAAGAGGACCTATTGAAAAAAGTTTAGGTTTTATCAGGGAAATTTTGCCCAAAGCTAAAAGACTCGGAACTTTGTGGACACCAGCAGAGATCAATTCAGAATTTTATTTGGAGTTAGCAAAGAGAGGAGCAAGAGATCTGGGCTTTGAAATAGTGGACGTTCCTATCGCCAATAAAAACCAGGTCCTTCATTCCGCTCAACTCCTAATAAATAAAAAAATAGATGCTATTTATCAAATTTCAGATAATACAATAAACGCCTCTTTCGAAACCATAGGTAATGTGGCAGAGGAAAACTCAATTCCTCTTTTTGGCGGTTTTCTGCTCTCCATTCATCGTGGAGCTTGTGCAGCCCTGGGGTGGGATTTTTTCGAGATGGGTTATAAAGCGGGAGAAATCGCCTTTAGGGTTAAAAGCGGTGAGAGCCCTGCTAAGATTCCCATTCAATATATGAGCAAAGTGAGGATGCATCTTAACCTTGATGCTGCAGAAAAGCAGGGGATTAAGTTTTCCGACAAGGTCTTAAGAAAAGCGGATGAAGTTGTCGGTGCTAAGGAAAAGTCGCAAGATAATTCTGATTTTTGATGAAAAAACTTTTTAAGATTGCTGTAATCTCTGCCCTTTTTTTTCTATCAGGTTGTCTCGTCTTCTTTTTTGTTCATTTTTATCGCTCTATCCCTAAGATAAAGGGGACTGTCTCTTTAACAGGCTTAGAAGCAGATGTCAAAATAATCAAAGATAGTTGGGGAGTTCCTCATATTTTTGCTCAAAACGAAAAAGACATCTTTTTTGCCTGCGGTTACGTTCATGCCCAAGAGAGAATGTGGCAAATGGAACTTACCCGGAGAGCAGGTTTGGGGAAACTTTCTGAAATATTCGGTAGAAAAACCCTGGAGAGAGACAGGTTTATAAGAACCTTGGATCTTAAAGAAGCAGCGCGGAAAGATTTTGAGAAGCTCTCATCCAAGATGAAAAGTCTGCTCCTCTCTTACAGCAGGGGAGTCAATTCCTGGATGAATTCCCGCAGATTAAACTGGCCCCCTGAATTCTTGCTTTTAGGCTATCGACCTCAACCATGGAGTCCAATGGATTCTCTGATCGTCAAGGAAGTAATGGCCTTGCTGCTCTGTGTAGATTATCAAAGCGAAGTTTTAAGAGCAAAATTGGTAAAAGAGCTTGGTGCCCAAAAAGCCCTCCAGATATTGGAAGAAGGAATCGCCGCCCCTTACCTCGAAATAGAGGATGTGCCTTTGTCTGAGTGGTCTACCCCGCTTCCTTTCCAGGGAAGTAACAATTGGGTTTTGGCTGGGAGCCGCACTGAATCCGGAAAGCCTCTTTTGGCTAACGATCCCCACCTTGAAATCAGTCTTCCTCCCATTTGGCACGAAATTCATGTTGTCTGTCCCAGTCTAAATGCTGTAGGCGTCTCTCTTCCTGGAATTCCGTTGGTCATCATCGGCCATAATGAATCTATCGCTTGGGGGATAACTAACTCTGGAGTGGATGTTCAGGATCTTTATGTTGAAAAACTTAACTCTTCCAAAGATATGTACTGGGATTACGATGGATGGAAGCCTCTTTTTATAAAAGAAGAAAGAATCGAGATAAGAGGAGAGAAGGAACCCGAAAGAATAGAAGTAAGCTGGACAGAACGGGGGCCTGTTGTTTCTCCTGTTCTCAGCGAAAACGAAAAGCATCTTTCTTTAAGCTGGACGATCTATGATGGTGGGAGAACTATGGAATCATTCTATCTTCTCAACAAAGCTCAAAATTGGCAGGAATTTGTTGATGCTTTGAAGTTGTTTGACGCTCCTCCACAGAATTTTGTCTACGCGGATAAGGAAGGGAATATCGGCTACTATCTAAGCGGGAAAATTCCTATAAGAGCAGAAAAGGCTGCTCTTTTTCCTTATCCTGGCTGGAAAGAGGACGGCAGATGGCAAGGTTTTCTAAAAGAGGAAGAAAAACCTAATTTCTATAATCCCGAGAACGGATTAATCGTCACTGCTAACAATAAAATCATTCCTGATAATTTTCCCCATTACATGGGCTTTGAGTGGGAAGCACCTTTCAGGGAAGAGAGAATAAAAGAACTGCTCCTTCAGCTGGAAAAGCATAGCGTGGAGACAATGAAGGTTATCCAGAATGATATATTTTCCAAAAAGGGAGAGCTTTTTCTCCCTTATATAGAAGAAATAAAGATAGCAAATGGAGAGTCAAAGGAGGCTCTTGATATCCTGAAGAACTGGGATTTACGGTTGTCCTCAGGAAAAGAGGCTGCTCTCTACAAAATTTTCATAGATTTTTTCCACGAGGAGGTCTTCAAAGACGACCTCGGCGAAGATTACGAAAGATTTAATTCGCTTTTCAAGCGTAAGCGGGCTGGACTTCTCAGAATCCTTTCCGATCCTCTCTCGCTTTGGTTCGATAAAAAGGAGACTCAAACTGTAGAGACAAGAGAGGAAATAATAGAGATTAGCTTGGAGAAGGCTTATAAGTGGCTCGAAAAGCAATACGGCTCTGCAGACCGGTGGGATTGGATGAAGATAAATTCCTTTCGTTTCCAGCATTCATTGGGTGAGATCCCTCTTTTGAAATTCCTTAACCGAGGTCCTTACCCTCTTGGCGGCGATGCTTTCACAGTTAAACTTTCTTCATCATCATCGTTAAAAAAAAATCTGGGAGTTTCTTATCGTCAAATTATTGATTTATCTGATTTTCGAAATTCTGTTTGTGTCCTTAGCTCTGGCGAAAGCGGCCATTTTCTCGACCGGTTTTACGATGATCAGATCTCCCTCTGGCTGGAAGGCCAGTACCATCCGATGCTCTTCGACCCTG
>SOIV01000086.1 GCA_004377005.1 Candidatus Aminicenantota bacterium
TTGAGGAAGCGGTCGAAGAAGTCTGCAGTTGCTTTGTAGACCTTTAGCCATATATCATGGCGTAGAAAACTATGTACTTCATCAGGAAATATGAGAATTTCAATATGGGCTTTTCCTAATTTTCTCAAGCGCTGAACCAGATCTGTTGTTTGGATGAAATCTACGTTCCTGTCGTCATCTCCATGAATAAAAAGGACCGGCGAACTCCAGTAATAAACGTCGGCAACGGGGGAAGACTGATAAGCAGAACTCATAAGATCCTCTCCGCTAATCCCCCAACCTCCTCCCTCGCGTCTTCTGCCTCTGAGAGACCAATCATGGACACCGTGTAAATCTACGCCTGCAGCAAAGAGCTCGGAATCCCGGGCGAGTCCAAGAGCAGTTAAATATCCGCCGTAAGATCCTCCCCAGAGGCCAATCTTACTGGGATCAACTTCGGGACGTTTCTGTAAGTACTGGCCTGCAGCCACGATATCCTGGTATTCAGATGCACCTCGAGGGCCCTGGTCTGGAGCTCGGCGGAAATCATACCCGTAGCCTATCCCTGAGCGGTAATTCACAGCAAGGACCACATATCCTTTGTAAGCTAAATACTGATTCAGAGCGTAAGCTCCATGGTAATAGCCCCGGTTGTGCCATCCGAGAAGCATCTGTCGGATCGGTCCGCCATGCATGAAGATAGCAGCAGGCCGCTTATCTCCGGGTTTTGCTCCTTTGGGGAGAAAAAGCTGGCTATGAATTTTGAGTCCGTCAGGAGCTTTGAATATTACTTGTTGAGGCTTGACCAAATCCTTCCCAGGAAACTGGGCTGGAATAGCTTCAGGAGCGATAAGTCGCTTTTTCTTTCCTTTAAGGCTCATAACTGCCGGAGCGGCAGGTTGAGAAGCAGTTGAGCAAAAGAAAACCAAATCTTTTCCGTTGGAAGCAAGGACTGGAGCCCATTCAACTCCTTCTCCTGCGGTGAGAAGTTTAGCCTTCCCACCCGTGACCGGAATCGACCAGAGATGCCTGCGATCGATATCACCAGAGTTTGAGTTGAAGATTAGAGTTTTCCCATCAGCTGATAGAAAGCTTTCTTCTGCTTCATATTCTCCTGGAGTGAGGCAAATAATTTTCTTGTCTTTGACAGATATGGAGTAGAGGTGCATCCATTTTTCATGCTCAGAGTAAAAGACCAGGCGGTCTTCTGCTGCCCAGCGGAGTGTCTTGGATGGATAATACTGAGAAAAGCCTCCGGTTTCATTTGGACACTGCCATATTTCTTTTGCCTTCCCGCTGTTAACATCTGCAACCATCAAAGTAAATTTTGCCCCTCCTCTGAAAGATGGCCTTCCCATGGAGCCAGCAAAGCGAATAAAAGCGATGTTTTTTCCGTCTGGAGACCAAACTGGATAGCTGTCCCTATCCACAGAAGGAGAAATCCAGCTTATGGATTTGCCTTTAAGGTCATAAATCCCGATAAAACTGTGATCCTCTCTGGAGCTGACAAAGGCAAGCTTTGAGGCATCAGGTGACCAGGTTGGGGAACGGTTCCTTCCGCGAGCTTTAAAGAGAAGTTTAGGTTTTGAAGATTCATCGAGGGATGTCAAGTATATTTTCCCTCTTAAAGTGAAGGCCACAGAATCTCCGGCTGGCGAAGGTACCGGGTTGCTTCCTTTCCCGAGTCGCCAGGGTTCGCCTCCTTCAATCTTAATGGCCCAGACGGCCTGTTCTGTTCCTTCAGGATTGGAAGTAGGGTTGGGATTTTCTCCGGCTCTATTTGCAGATCCTCCTCTAACATAAACGATGATTTTCCCTTCTGAGTCGAAGGCAAGCCCGCCTAATTCCTGGCCATCGTCAAGGGAATACGCTGTGAGCTGGCGAGCCTTGTATTCTGGCGCCTTGGCCGCCCAGATATTCCGCTTCCCCTGCCAGTTAAACACCCAGGCCACAAGATCACCCTTTGGAGAAACCACCAGGCTTGAGGGGAAAGCATAGCTCAGGATGTTTTCAAGTGTAAAAGACTGAGCCTGCTGAAACATAAAAAATACAAACAAAAGGATGAAAATACAGAAAAGGCTTGACCTTCTCTTGGAGATTGATGAATTCATTTTTTCCTCCTCTTCTCTAAGAATCTATTTTGTTTATCGGGTTAGTAGAGCATTATAATCTTTTTTGTTGAATTTTTCACTAACAAAGCACAAGATAAATCAAGCCCCTATGAATAGTTAGAAAGAATAGCTTAAGCCAAACATAAAATTCCTTCCTGGCTCTTCAACGCTATCAGGATCCGGTCTTGCCAGATAGTTCTTGTTCAAAAGATTGGAGAGGACAAGATAGATGCGGAAAGATGAATTATAAAGATAGCTGGCTTTGATATTTACCGCTCCGTAGCCCGGGATTGCGATTTCTGCGGGACCGGGCCTTTTTTTCTCCTGTTGAAGAGTCGTGTTTATTTCTAAAGAAAAACGTTCAATCCAGAGCCGCGTTCCCATAAAAAGGCGAGGAGGGGGAATATCATTCAAGGCGTTTTGGGTTGTCTTGCTTTTGCCTCTAAAAGAGAAAAAATTGCCAAATATTTTCCATCCAGGGAAAGGATAATATTCAATTTCCAGCTCATATCCGCTGATCTGTCCTCTGTTGACATTCCCATATGCGTAAATTATTTCATCCGGGTCTATTCTGTAACGTTCTATCAAGTCGTCTATCTCATAATAGAAAGAATAGATGCCGGCAAAAAATCGCTTGAAGATCAGTTTTAAGCCTGCATCAAGATTAAAGCTCTCCTCCGGACTAAGGTCGGGATTAGCATTGATAAATCCCCTGCCCGTGATGCCTGTATAAAACATCTCGTTCAGGCTCGCAGCCCTGTAAGCTCTTGATATATTGCCGAAGATGACAATATGCTCGGATAGCTTGGCCGAACACCCCAGAAAACCTGTCCAAGCGTAATATCTTCTTTTCTCAGAGGAGGCAGCACCTCCCGGCAGAGCCTCCATCAGGAGGAAATCCCAGCGAATTCCGCTTACAAGATCCAGATTTTTTACACCAGTGTAATCAAATGAAAAAAAGAAGCCAATATCTTTTCTGTTCCCATCTGCAAAAGGCCATTGTTCAAGAACTGCCGTGATATTGGCGTCGGAATCGAAACTCTTGTCTACATTATAAACCTTTACCGAGGATCTGCCATAAAAGTCTGCCCCTCCTTTTAGCCGCAGGTGCTTTCCGATTTTTTTCCCGTATGAAAGATGAAATCCGTAATCCAGACTCTGTGTCTTGCTGTATGACTCCTCTGTTGTCAGGGAATCCTCTTT
>SOIV01000189.1 GCA_004377005.1 Candidatus Aminicenantota bacterium
TTCTGTCCTGAGTGTCATGAACCATTGCTCTGTCCTCTTCCTAAGAAAAAAAGAAAGTTCTCTCTGGAAAAAACCTCTCCGCTTGAAAAATATCTAGATTTTCTTCCTTTATCAAAAATTAATCCGAACCTCAGTTTGGGAGAAGGAAATACACCTCTTCTCAAGCTCAACAGGTTTATGGAAAATTTTAACCTTCCCCCAGTCTTCTTAAAAAATGAAACGGTCAATCCCATCGCCTGTTTTAAAGATAGAGGAACAGCAGTTGCCGTTCAAAAAGCTGTCTCCTTGGGAATTAAAAGAATAGGCACGGTTTCAACCGGAAACATGGCCTCTTCTACCGCAGCCTATGGAGCGAAGGCTGGGCTCGAAACCTTTGTCCTCCTCAAAGAAAATATCTCTCCTGATAAGCTGCTCATAACAAGCATGTACAATCCTGTCCTGGTCAAAGTCAAAGGAGATTATGGGGAGCTATTCTATGAGAGTTTCTCCCTGGGCAGAAAACACAACATCTACTTTATGAATTCAGTGGATCCTTTCCGGATTGAAGGCTATAAGGTCACGGGTTTCGAGATTTTTTTTCAATTAGAAAGTCGAATTCCTCGGTATATATTTGCCCCTATGAGTTCAGGCGGACATTTAATCGGACTTATGAGAGCTTTTCTGGATCTGAAAAAAGAAGGTTTTATTCAACATCTTCCTACCTTTGTAGGAGTTCAAGCTCAGGGGTGCTCTCCCATAGCCCAGGCTTATGCTTCAGGGAAATCGAAAGTTAAAAGAATAAAAATAGCTGAGACTATTGCTCAGTCCATATCCAACCCTGATCCTCCAGGAGGAAACATATTGCTTAAATTGATCCAGGAAAACAGCGGAAGAATACTCGATGTCTCTGATAAAGAAATTTTAGAAGCCCAGAAAATGCTGGCAGAATATGAGGGAATCTTCTGCGAGCCAGCCTCATCCACTGCTTTGGCCGGACTGCTGAAGCTTTCTGGAAAAGTGAAGCTCCGAGCAGATGATCTAATAGTCTTGGTCATCACAGGCAGCGGATTGAAAGCTATGAATGTTCTGGAGCCTTCCAGAATTAATGTCCGCGAGGCTTCACTCTCAAGTCTTGAGAAAACAATAAGTTCTATCCTTGAGTAACGAATCTGAGTTTATATGTCATTAATTGGACTTTAAATCAGCATATAACTGTGTTATCATAATCGAACTTAAATCATGGAAAGGAGGTTTCTATGAGAGATGATTTTCCTTCTCTGGACATTAAGTTGCCCAATATTAAACCAGGAGTAATCAAATTAGTTGTCGTAGCTGTTTTCATTCTCATCCTTCTCGCTGGCTCTATCTACCAGATAAGCCCGGAAGAAATAGGAGCGATCCTCCGCTTTGGCAAATTTGTCAGGAGTACAGATCCGGGTCTTCACCTTAAACTTCCCTTAGGGATTGAAAAACTGATCAAAGTTCCTGTTCAAAGACAGCTAAAAATGGAGTTTGGTTTCCGAACTACAAGACCGGGAATAAGGACAGAATACAGAGTGACGACAGAATCAATTAGAGAATCGGTGATGCTCACAGGTGACCTGAACGTGGCCGTAGTTGAATGGATCGTCCAGTACAAAATTAAAGACCCCTATAAATACCTGTTCAAAATAAGGGACGCAGAAAGCACTTTTCGCTACATGAATGAAGCTGTAGTAAGAAGGGTTGTTGGCGACAATTCAGTAGACGAAGTAATCACCATCGGAAGGGCAAGAATAGCAATGGAAGCACAAGAGGAACTCCAAAAGCTATGCGACCTCTACGAAATTGGCATTGAGGTCAACCAGCTCATCTTCCAGGATGTCAACCCGCCTGATCAAGTCAAGCCTTCCTTCAACGAAGTCAATGAGTCTCTTCAAGAAAAAGAAAGAAAGATAAATGAAGCCTGGTCAGAATACAATGAGCTGATCCCCAGATCGAGAGGAGAAGCACAACAGATGATAAGTGCTGCCGAAGGATATGCCATGGAGCGGGTTAACAATTCTAAAGGAGATGCCAATCGATTCATCGCCATTTACAGGGAATACGCACGAGCTCCCTTGGTGACTCGAAAGCGTCTTTACCTTGAAACCATTAATGTAATTCTTCCCAAAATCGGTAAAAAGATTATCTTTGATGAGAAACAGAAGAACATCTTGCCCTTGCTGAATTTAGGAGGGGAGGTGAAGAAATGAACAAATCAACAAGGAATATCATAGCCATAGTTGTACCTTTCGCCATTCTCATCGTTCTCCTTAATGCTTTCTACGTTGTGTCTGAAACAAAACAGGTCATTATCACCCAATTTGGAGAACCTATCGGAGATGCCGTCACCAAGCCAGGATTGCACCTGAAAGTCCCCTTCATCCAAAAAGCCAACTACTTTGAAAAGCGCTGGCTGGAATGGGACGGAGATGCCAATCAAATTCCGACAAAAGACAAAAAATTCATTTGGGTTGACACCTATGCTCGCTGGAGAATCAGTAATCCTCTTGTTTTCTTCCAGAGATTGCGGGATGAGAGAGGGGCCCAGTCAAGGATTGATGATATCATCGACGGACAGACGAGAAATGTTATAGCCAATTTTGACCTGATCGAGATCGTTCGTTCTTCAAATCGCGAATTCGAACTTACAGAAGAACTAGCTATTCTCGATATTGCTGCTGCTATTCCTGAAATAGAAACAGGTAGAGAAAAAATTGCCCAGATCATTCTGGAAAAATCTTCGGAAATCACACCTGAATTAGGGGTGGAGCTCAGAGATGTAAAAATAAAGAGAATCAATTATGTTGAAGAAGTCCAGCGGAAAGTGTTTGACCGCATGATTTCCGAAAGGAAGAGAATTGCCGCTAAATATCGCTCAGAAGGAGATGGAAAAAGCGCTGAAATTCGGGGTGAAAAAGAGCGCGAGTTGAAAAAGATCCAATCAGAAGCCTACCGGAAAGCCCAAGAGATAAAGGGAAAAGCTGATGCTGAAGCCACGAAAATTTACGCTAACGCCTACAACAGAGATCCGGAATTCTACCAGTTCATGAAAACCCTGGAAACGTACGTCTCGACCATGGACAAAGAGACCTGGCTGCTGCTATCCACAGACGCTGAATTCCTCAAATACCTTAAGAGCTCCAGAAGATAGAAAACATAAGTGCGGGTTTGATGAATCAAACCCTTAAAGAAGAAGAACCAAAACCAGTTATTTTATCGTACAAATAAAGCGGTGGGCTTGATAAATCAAGCCCCTACAGAAGAAAAACCATA
>SOIV01000019.1 GCA_004377005.1 Candidatus Aminicenantota bacterium
ACTGAAAATGCAGATCAGGCTAAATAAATTCTTGGCTCAGGCAGGAGTTGCTTCAAGAAGAGAAGTGGATAAAATGATTGCTGAGGGAAGAATTAAAGTAAACGGGCAGGTGGTCCAGGTGCTGGGTTATAAGATAGATGACGAAAAAGATAGAGTAGATGTTGAAGGTAGGAGAGTAGAGAAAGAGGAAGAACTGGTCTATTTGATGATAAATAAGCCTCCTGGATATCTGGTAACCCTCAAAGATAATTTCCAAAGGCCCACGATTCAGCAGTTGCTTCCTTCCCTGAGGAAGAGAGTCTTTCCGGTCGGAAGGTTGGATTATGACAGCAGCGGCCTTCTGCTCTTGACAAATGATGGAGAATTGGCTTATCGCTTAACTCATCCTCGCTTTAAAGTCCCCAAAGTTTATTTGGTCAAAGTTAAGGGTGAACCAGATCCTTCAGAGCTTACGAGGCTCGAAAAAGGAATTTACCTTGATGACAAAAAGACAGCTCCGGCTAAAATTGCTCAGATTGGAGGCGATCCAAAAAAGAGTCTCCTTAAGGTTGAAATCTATGAGGGCAGAAAAAGAGAGGTGAAAAGGATGTTCCAGGCTATCGGCCATAAAGTTCTTCAGCTGCAAAGAATCAATTTCGGAGGCTTACGGTTGGGAAGTCTTAAAATGGGGAAATGGCGCTTTCTCACCCGCAAAGAGATTGACTCTCTGAAAAAGCAGGTAGCACCGAAGTAAATGGAGAATTAGGAATTAAACATCTCAGGGAAAAGTCAAATATTGAGACCTAATCTTTATTCTTTTTTTGATTCTTTTTCTTTTCCTTTTTCGGGTGGAGCGGTGAATGTCTTCCAGCTTTGAGCCAGTCTCTGCAGTTCCTGATCAACAAGATAATTCACCGTGCCTTCTTCAAATATCTCATCTTTCTTTCTTTCCCCAGCTTTGACTTCTGTTAGGATTTCAATTCCCTCATCTATAGATTTAACAGGATAGATGTGAAATTTCGCTTGCTTAACTGCTTCAACCACATCATTGCTAAGCATGAGATTTTTGATGTTTTGATGAGGAATTATAACTCCCTGGTTTCCTGTAATGCCTTTAGCCTTACAGACAGCGAAAAAACCCTCAATTTTTTCGTTTACGCCGCCTATGGGCTGAATCTCTCCCTTCTGGTTGAGCGAGCCTGTGACAGCTATATCCTGTCTTAAAGGCAACTTAGAAAGGCTGGAAAGAATGGCGTAAACCTCGGTCGAGGAAGCGCTGTCTCCATCAACTCCAGAATAAGACTGTTCAAAAGCGATACTTGCCGATAGGGAAAAGGGCTTTTTCTGGGCATATTTTCCTCTTAAGTATCCTCCTAAAATGAGGACACCCTTATTGTGTGTCCGGCCGCTTAAATCGGCTTCTCTTTCAATGTTTATGACTCCTGCTCTTCCTACGGCTGTTCTTGCTGTGATTCGAGTAGGTTTGCCGAAAGCAAATTCGCCCATACTATAGACTGAAAGCCCGTTGATCTGACCTGTGACTTTGCCTTTGGTGTCGATCATGATAGTTCCTTCTTCGATGAACTCTTGTATCTTATCCTCTATCAGGCTTACTCGCTCGAAGCGCTCTTGGATGGCTTTTTCGACATGCTCGCGGCGGGCCGTCTTTTTATTGTCTTTTTGAGCCCAGTAGCTGGCCTCGCGCAGGACATCAGCGATAATATGGAAGCGTGTGGAAATTTTTTTCTGCCTTCCGGCAAGGCGTGTTCCGTATTCAATGACAGCAGCAACTCCACTTTTATCAAATGGCCTTAGCTTATCTTCATCAGCTATTTTTTTTACGAAGGTGCCATATTCTTTGGCAGTTTTATTGTCCTTCTTCATTTCTGAGTCAAATTCAGCCTTTACCTTGAATATTTTCTTAAAATCTTCATCCATGTAGTAAAGGAGGTTGTAGATATGAGCATCTCCTATCATGGCAACTTTGACATCGCATTTAATGGGCTGAGGTTTGAGCCTGATTGGGGAGATGAGGAAAAGCGAAGCGTAATTTTGGATTTGCAATGTTTGGTTCCTCAAGGTTCTCTTAAGGGTAGGCCAGACACCGGGTTCAATCAGGGCATCCAGGGCATTTATGACCAAATAACCGCCGTTAGCTTTGAGAAAAGAGCCAGCTTTGATTTTCGTAAAATCAGTTTGGATGATGCCAAATCGGGAAGAGACCATTTCCACAGAGCCAAAGAGATTGATGTAATTCGGGTTTGTTTCCATGATAACAGGGGAACCCTTCACATCTGAATTATCGATAAGGAGATTCACTCTGAATGCTGAGAATGGGTCCACGGCTTCCATTTCCTTTGCTTCCTTTTTTTTGCCTTTAAAGAGGTCAATGTTCCTGATCAGGTTATTTTCAATTTCTTCCAGGTATTCAGAAATCTTTGGATAGTCAAATTTTGACCTTGTCTCATTGATGGCCCCTCTGATTATGGGAGTTATAGACTCGGCATCCCAGTCTTTCAAGAACTTTCGGGTCTCCTCCTCGATCTCTTTCATCAGTTCGAATACTTCTTCAAGTTTGTCAGTCAGTTTTTCGTACTTGTTGCTCAGCTCTTCCAATTTCTCTTTTGGAAATTCGCCTTTTTTTACCAGGTCTTCGAGCTTGTTAAAAGAAGTCGGCTTTCCGTTGATCAAAGGGACCAGGTCAGGTTTTACAAAAAGACCCATCTGAACCTGGATTACAGAAAAACCTTCCTTGGCTACTTCCTTTTCAAAATTCTTAAGGATTTCTTTTTGCTTTCTTTGCTGGGATTCAACTATGCTGTCCCTTTTTTCTGAATAATACTTGCTTTTAAGCATTTCTGGAATGTTTGTTTTTAGCATTTCAATAAGACGCTCTATGGCTTCTTTAAAAAGTTTTCCTTTTCCGGCTGGAAGGATTATTAACGTCGGTTCATCTGGATTCTTGAAATTGTTAACATAAAGAAGATCATCAGGAGTTTTGTCTCCCTTTTCCATTTTTTCCAAGAGTTGCTTAATAGTTGTGGTTCGACCTGTTCCCACCATCCCAGATATAAATATATTGTAGCCGAGGCTCTTGATTTCTAAACCTGTCTGGATGGCCTTGAGTGCTCTTTCCTGACCAATTATTCCTTCGCAAGGTTTGCATTCATCGGTGGTGCTGAAAGGAATCTTTTTGAGATCGCAGCTCCATTTCAACAAGTTTGCTGGAAGTTCTTTAGAATTTGTTGCTCTTTTCATCATAGCCTCCTAAAATTCAACAGAAGTTCTATCTAA
>SOIV01000291.1 GCA_004377005.1 Candidatus Aminicenantota bacterium
TTGACCGATGGCAAGGATTCGAATAATATATTGAATAGTGAAATACCCTCTTATAGCCTTGATGACAGATTTTGGGGAAGATGACTTTTTTGTGGCTTCGCTAAAAGGTGTTATCGCTAAAATCAATCCCTCAGCTCGAATAATCGACATCACACATCGCCTTCCATCCTTTGATATCAAGGCGGGGAGCTTTATTCTGTTTTCTTCCTTTAAATATTTTCCCGCCAGAACAATTTTTTTAGTTGTTGTTGATCCGGGAGTTGGCACCTCTCGGAATATCGTTTTGGCTGAAACAGAAAATTATTTTTTTATTGCTCCGGATAACGGAGTGTTAAGTTTAGTGTTAGAGGAAGAAAGTATTAAGCAATTAAGAGAAGTCACAAATCAAAACTATTTTCTTCCAGAACTAAGCAGGACTTTTGAAGGACGAGACAAGATGGCTCCTGTTGCAGCCTGGCTTTCAAGAGGTATCTCTTGCGAGGAATTTGGGCCTGAAACAACTTCGTATAAAAAATCTAATGCGGAGAAGCCACAGATAAAAAGAGATGAAATAATTGGCCATATACTATACATAGATAAATTTGGCAATCTAATAACTAACATTCCAGAGAGAATGTTAGAACTTCTCCAGAAAAAAACGGGCAAGAAGACACTTAGCCTCTCCATTAATGATAGGGAGATTACTTCCTTTGAGCAAAGCTACTCTTTTGTGAAGAAAGGAGAACTTCTTTTTCTTATCGGCAGCTTAGGACTGATTGAGATTGCTGCGAAGGAGAGCTCTGCCGCTCAGAAATTAAAAATAAAAAATGGGGATAAATGTAAGATAATCGTAAGGAACTAGTAGTAAATTGAAAAAAGCGTCACAGATAAGACAGAAAGTAATCATAGATTATTTTGAAGGTTCTATCGAGCACATCACGTACTACAGCCCTGATACAGGATACACGGTTTTCAAATTTGTTCCTGAGAATGGGGAGTCTATGACGGTTATCGGTTCGTTCCCACCTTTATCTCCTGGAGAGGTGCTGAAGATAAAAGGGAAATGGGTAATGCATCCTAAGTATGGGCAGCAATTTAAGGTGGAAAATTATCTTCCTGTCCTGCCCGCCTCAATCAAGGGAATCGAGAAATTTCTCTCTTCAGGCTTAATCAAAGGCATAGGGCCTGTATTGGCTCGAAGAATTATTAAGAAATTTGGAGAGCGAACTATAGATATTCTTTCCAAGAATCCTGACAAATTGCAGAAAGTCGAAGGAGTGGGTCGTGTTAAATTGAAAGAGATAAAGAAATCCTGGGTTGAGCACCAACATATAAGAGAGCTTATCATATTCCTTCAGGGGCATAATGTTTCCACTAATTTGGCTACAAAGATATACCGCCAATACGGAGAGAAATCTTTTAGTGTATTGAAGACTAATCCCTATCAAGTTTGCCTTGACATCTGGGGGGTTGGCTTTAAGACTGCAGACAAGATGGCTTTGAAGCTGGGAATGAGTCCTTCTTCCCCAGAAAGGATAAAAGCCTATATTCGCTATCTCTTAGAAAAAGATAATGAGCAAGGACATGTTTTTTCTCTCCAGAAAGATTTAGAAAAAAGCTGCAGGGAGGAACTTGAAGTCGAAGAAGAAAAGATAAAAGAAGCCATACAGGAGCTTAAAAGACAGAAGTCAGTAATGGCAGGAAAGGTTGATTCGGAGACGAGCATCTACTTTCCTTTTTTCTATAAAGCCGAGGAGGAAGTTGTCCGCTCTATTCATAGATTGTCTTCGCTTAAATGTCTCACTCCCGATTTTGATATCGATAGTGCCATCTCTGATGTGGAGAAAGAATTATCCCTTGAATTCTCCTCCATGCAAAAGCGCGCCATAAAAGAGTGTTTCGATAAGAAAATCCTGGTTATAACTGGAGGTCCGGGGACAGGCAAAACGACGATTATTAAAGCTGTTGTTGATATTTTTCATAAATGGGGAAGAGAAGTTCTCCTGGCAGCCCCTACAGGGAGGGCAGCCAAGAGGTTGGCTGAAGCATCCCAGATGGAGGCGAAGACAATTCATCGGACTTTGGAATTTAATCCTAAGCTCGGCACTTTCCGGCGTGGGGAGAAATCCCCCCTCATTGGAGATGCTCTGATCATCGATGAATTTTCGATGGTGGACTTGCCCCTTATGTATTATCTATTAAAGGCAGTTCCATCCTCGATGCGCCTTATTCTGGTCGGCGATAAAGACCAGCTTCCTTCTGTTGGACCGGGGAATCTTCTTCAGGATATTATAGAATCGCAGGAAGTAGATGTTGTGAGGCTGGATGAAATTTTTCGTCAGGAAAAGGATAGTCTTATTGTCGTTAACGCCCATCGTATCAATCGTGGACAGTCGTTAGTTTATCCTCCTCGAGGTGAAAAGGAAGCTGATTTTTATTTTATTCGTCAGGAGAACGAACAAAAGGTTTTCAATACAATAATGAGTCTTTGCGGTTGGCGTATACCCAAAAGGTTTGGTTTGCACCCTCTTTCTCCCGAGATTCAGATCATAAGCCCTATGTACAGAGGTCTTGTTGGAGTTGATAATCTTAATTTAGAGATGCAGAAAAAGTTCAATCGTTTTCAAGAAGGCCTTAAATTCGGAAATCGGGAGATAAGAAGCCATGATAAGGTGATGCAGCTCAGGAACAATTATGAGAAAGAAGTCTTTAACGGCGATATTGGAGTGGTGTCCCATATTGATAAGCAGCGGTACCGAGTCTTTGTGGATTTTTACGGAAAATCAGTCGTCTACGAAAGAGAAGAAATGGATGATCTTACTCTTGCTTATGCTGTCTCAGTTCATAAATCACAGGGCAGCGAATATCAGACAGTGGTCATGCCCCTTCTTACCCAGCATTACATAATGCTCCAGAGAAATTTATTTTACACTGCGCTCACCCGGGCTAAGAAATTGAGTGTGATTGTTGGCTCATACAAGGCTCTCTACATAGCCATCAAAAATGATAAACCTGTTAAAAGAAATTGCTTGGTGAAAGAAAAACTCATAAAAATATCTCAAGGTAAATTGTAAAGGCTTATTTCATCTTCTGTAGGGGCTTGATTTATCAAGCCCACCTTTAAGGTAATATACGCACATTATACAAGATCAAAACACCATGCTGAAAATCGGAGGAAGAATTGAAATACGGAATGTTTTCCGTTATATTCTTAAATGAGTAGTGCGCCTGTAGCTCAGTATGGATAGAGCGAGGGATTCCTAATCCCTAGGTCGC
>SOIV01000303.1 GCA_004377005.1 Candidatus Aminicenantota bacterium
TTGGGAGTATAATAGGGTTAAAATATTATAAAGATTAGCAAATAATCCAAAGGCCAGGAGGTTTCAAGCCTTATATGCTTTCTCTTTTGAGCTTAAAGCCATCTCAGCCAGGAGAAATAGATGAAAGAAAGCATTTTTTTTAAATTGGTATTTGCTCTCACAATAATTTTTTGTTCCGCTTTTTTATGCTTCTGTGAAGACGATGAATCATATGCCAGGAAGAGAGAAAAGATGGTTCGGGCACAACTTAAAACACGAGATATAACTGACAAACAAGTCCTGGAGGTCATGGGGAAAGTTCCCCGCCATCTGTTTGTTAGCCCCCACTTGCGCCGTCAGGCTTACAGGGATTCCCCTTTGCCTATTGATGAGGGCCAGACGATTTCCCAGCCTTACATAGTAGCCTTGATGACCCAGCACCTTGAGTTGAAAGGGGGAGAGAAAGTTTTGGAGATCGGTACTGGCTCTGGCTACCAGGCTGCTGTGCTTGCCCACCTAACAGATAAAGTATATTCGATTGAAATAAGGGAAAACTTGGCGAAAAAAGCGGCAGAAACACTAAGTACGCTAAATTACAGTCAGGTGCAAGTCAAATGGAGTGATGGTTATTTTGGCTGGGAAGAGCATGCCCCATTCGATGCCATTATCGTTACGTGTGCAGCCAATCATGTCCCGCCTCCTCTCCTCAAGCAGCTAAAGGAAGGGGGGAGGTTTATCATTCCCCTGGGCAGTACTCTCTATTTTCAGACTCTCACTCTTATTACCAAAAAAAAGGGTAAGCCGAAAGTGAAGCAGATTTTAGGTGTCACTTTTGTTCCCATGGTTGGAGAAGTCCAGAAAAAAACGGGCAAGTAAATAGCCTCCGGCTGCCAGGACTAAGACGAGATTATATCCTCCCCAGAATGCAATGATCAGGGCGAGAATCGAATTGATGACAGAGGAGAAGGCATTGGTCGCCCAGGCCCAGAGAATAAGTCTTTTCTCCCCTTGATCCAGCAGCCGAACTCCTGTGGGGAAAGGAAATCCCATTAAGAAACCGAGGGGGAAGATTACCAAAAACGTCAGGATTATTTTTAATGTCAGGTTGAAGCCTATGAGGCTTTCATAAAGGAAAGGAAGAAGAAAAAGATAGAGTACGATAAGACCTGCGCAGAGAAGAAGGCTTCGCTTAAGATTCCTTTTTAAGTTCTGGCCGAGGATCCTTTTAGAGAAGAAGCTCCCTAGTCCGGATGAGAAGAGCAGAGAAAAAATTATGATAGATACTGAATAAAGAGGGTGCCCCAAAAAAAGAATAAATTTTTGTATAAAAGTTATTTCCAGAAACATAAATGCCATTCCGATCAGACTAAAATAGAGAAAAATTCGTAAAGAAAAACCTCTGATTTTGTTTTTTGCCTTTCGAAAAACAAAAATAGGCAAAAGTATCAGAATAAACGCTATAATGATGGACTGTACGAGGAGAAGGGGGACTAAGAATTCTCCCTGGAGAAAAGGAAGCCATTTCTTGCCCATTGCTTTGTAGGTGGCCTTCAGTTTGTTTAGCTTGAAAAAATTAAAGAAAAAAGGGCGGTTGTCAGTTACAGGCTTTATCTGGAAAAGGTAATTTTTGTAAAGCTTTGCTCTTTCTGAAGGAGAGAGAAGCTGAAGGGTGAGATTATAATAAAGGGGCTTCTCGAGCTCGATGTGGATATTGGTTTCATCAATTTGTATTCCCGGGTAATAGACAAGATCAAAAAGACGCTTACCTGCAAAATCTTTTAACTTCTGGATTTCCAGCCCGGAGAATGGGCTTTTTTTGATAAAAAAACTTATGGTTCCCCAGCTTCTGATGGCCATGATATGAGAACCAGGATCCATTTCGCTCCTCTCCAGAGCATCAATCCAGGTGGCCAATATTCTTCCCTCCTGCCGGGGAGGAGGAAGCAAATAGAGACTAATACTAACAAGTCCATCGGGTGACAATCGGTTTAAAATATGAGCAAAGGAGTCGGTTGTATAAAGGTAGTTCTCACTGAATCCATAAAGGCCTGTTCCCGTAGAGCCAAAGACATCGGTTAAAGAAAAGACGATTAAGTCATAGGTTTCTTTATCCTGTTTTAAAGCAGCTCGACTGTAAGCTGAAACAACATGAATATTTTTTTTATTGTAGAGGTCTCCGGAGAATTGGGCCAGCTCCTGGCGAAGAAGCTTCGCAGTCAGAGGATTAGCCTCGATTACTTTGATTTGAGAAGCATTGAAATATAGAGAAGAGAGAACATCCAGCCCTCCTTTTGGTTCGATGATGAGGGTGCGCGGGCTTTCGGTTAAGGAGTAAGCAAGGGAGGAGGGAAGATAAGAAAGGAATTCAAGCTGCGGTTCTTCCGGGTCTTTTATGCGGGTGATGGCGGAAAGCTCCCCTCCGTCTGTAGATAGTCCAAGCTGAGGCGGTAATTCTTTCTCGTACAAGAGGCTCAGCCCTGGCGCAAATCTTATGGCGGGCGAATCTATAATATCGACCCGGGAGATGGAATTCCATCTTGTGAAGAGATGTTTTGCCTGGGGATATTTTAGGGCTATGGGCAGAGCTTTGTACGGCGAGATTCTGAAGCTCAGCCAGGAAGGAGAACTCAGGAAGAGGGCAATTTCTACAGACATAAGACAGAGAAGGAGAAACCTAAGAGTGAATCGCCGCCTCCAACTAAAGAGGAAAGAGGAGAAAAGAGCTAAAAAGGAACAAAAAATGATAACTCCTCTATCTCCCTTGAGAAGGAAGACGAAAAGGGCTATCAGAGTACCGGCTCCAGCACCGAAAAGGTCTGAAAAATAAATCCTGTTCACAAGCCTTGGGACTCTGGAAATAGCAAAAGATATTGTCAGGCCGGCGAAAAAAAACGGAACACAGAGAAGGAAGTAAAGCAGAAAGATAAAAAATATCTGGTTTTTATCCCATGAAATACTTATGAAGTCGAAGGGAACAGAGTTGCAGAGAAGAAAGCTCAGAAGAATGGTCAGAGAATAGATGAAAGAGCTGTAAGATAAAAAAGTGTCCCGATCTACAGAGCTGAAGGATTTGAAAAGGGTTAAAAAAGATCCACTTGCTCCATACCCCATAAAAGCTATGCTGACCACCCAAAAGGCAAAATGGTAATGCTGGGAGACAGAAAAATATCGGGTTAGGGATATCTCTAAACAGAGCGTTGCTGAGGATATCAGGAATATAGCGGCCAGTGAGCGATTTTTCATTTCTGCCACATCGAAT
>SOIV01000122.1 GCA_004377005.1 Candidatus Aminicenantota bacterium
TGAATTAAATTAGGGATATGAGAAATGTTTCAAAGGAGGGATATTTACTCATGAAAAAAATTAGAATATTATTGGCTATTTTTTCCGTCTTCTTTTTTATATGCAGTATCTTGAGTTCTCCTGCGTGGAATGCTCCTCAAAGATCAGGAAAGATCAGTCGTTATGATCCGAGTCTTTATAAAGAAATGAAGTGGCGTTGTATCGGACCCTATCGAGGTGGTCGTGTAACAGCCGCAGCTGGTATTCCCAGCCAGCCTTATACTTATTATTTTGGAGCAACCGGTGGAGGTGTCTGGAAAACAGAAGATGGAGGCCTTAATTGGAAACCTGTCTCTGATGGCTTCTTCAAGACCGGTTCAGTGGGAGCCATTGCTGTTTCAGAGTGGGATCCGAATATAGTCTACGTAGGCATGGGCGAGGTGCCGATGCGTGGCAATGTTTCCCATGGCGACGGTATGTATAAATCCAATGATGCAGGGAAGACATGGAAGCAAGTCGGCTTGAGTGATACCAACCAGATCTCAAGGATACGCATCCATCCTCAAAATCCTGACATTGTTTATGTTGCGGCTCTAGGTCATGTCTATGGCCCCAACCAGCAAAGAGGTGTATTCCGCACCAAAGATGGCGGCAGGACTTGGCAGAAAGTTCTCTACAGGGATAACAAGACCGGTGCGGTTGATCTGGTCTTGGATCCCTCAAACCCGAGGATAATGTATGCTGCCCTTTGGGAATTTTTCCGTACTCCTTATAGTCTCTCCAGCGGAGGGCCGGGATGCGGCCTCTTCAAATCGACAGATGGAGGGGATACATGGAATGAGATTTCCCGAAACAGGGGACTTCCCAGGGGCATGCTGGGTAAAATCGGTGTTGCAGTTTCGCCGGCAAGGCATGATCGCGTCTGGGCCATTATCGAAGCTAAAGATGGTGGTGTTTTTCGTTCAGATGATGGAGGTGAAACCTGGCGTAGAGTGAATGAAGAACGCCGCTTGCGCCAGCGTGCTTTCTATTACAGCCGAATTTATGCTGATCCCAAAGATGCAGAAACCGTTTATGTACTCAACACTGCTTTCTACCGTTCTGTGGATGGAGGGAAAACCTATTCTTCTATTAGAGTTCCTCACGGCGATAATCATGATTTATGGATCGACCCTGAAAATCCCGCCAGGATGATAAATGCGAATGACGGTGGTGCTAATGTGACTTATAACAGCGGGGTTTCCTGGACAGCACAGGATAATCAGCCAACCGCCCAGTTTTACCATGTAACTACCGATGACTATTTTCCTTATCGAGTTTACGGAGCCCAGCAGGATAACAGCACGGTTCGTATTGCCAGCCGAACAACGGGAAGCGGCATAGATAAGCCGGATTGGCACTCTGTCGGCGGTGGGGAAAGCGGTCACATTGCCCCCCGCCACGACAATCCAGACATTGTCTATGCTGGAAGTTACGGTGGGCTGATCACACGCTGGGATTACAAAACGCGCGAGACGCGAATTATTAGTGCTTGGCCAGAAAATCCTATGGGTTGGGGAGCAGGTCTTTTAAAATACCGCTTCCAGTGGACAGCCCCAATCCTCGTCTCAAAGTTTGATTCCGATGTTCTTTATCATGCAGCCCAGGTCATTTTTAAAACAAAAAACGAAGGACAGAGCTGGCAAATCATCAGTCCTGATCTTACCCGGAATGACAAGACTAAGCAGAAGTCCTCTGGTGGTCCGATCACACATGATAACACGAGCGTTGAGTATTACTGCACAATATTTGCCCTGGCTCAATCATACCACAACCCTAACACTCTCTGGGTTGGCACGGATGACGGGGTAGTCAGTATCACCAAGAATGGTGGAAAGAATTGGGAGAGAATCACTCCAAGAGATTTGCCAGAGTGGAGCCTGATCAGTTCGATTGAACCTTCAACCTATGATCAAGCCACTGCTTACATCGCAGTTGACCGCCATGAGCTTGACGATTTCAAGCCTTATATCTATAAAACCGGTAATTATGGCAAATCCTGGAAGAAAATTACGAATGGTCTTCCGAATAATACATTTGTTCGTGTTGTGCGCGAAGATCAAAAAAGGAAAGGACTTCTGTATGCAGGCACAGAGACTGGTGTTTTTGTCTCGTTTGACGATGGCTCAAACTGGCAATCCCTTCAGCTTAACCTGCCGGTCGCCCCTATCCATGATTTGGTATTCAAAAGGGATGACCTTGTCGTTGCCACACACGGACGCTCGTTCTGGATTCTGGATGATCTGACTCCTCTGCATCAGATCACAGATGCAGTCGCAAAATCAGAAATGTTTCTCTTCAAGCCCCGTGATGCCTACCGTATGAGGGGAAGAGGCTTCCCCAGGCCAAATGTCGGGCAGAATCCGCCCAGTGGCTCGGTCGTCTATTATTACTTTAAGGAAAAGCCAAAGGAGGCAGTGACACTCGAATTCTTGGACGCTGAGGGAAATTTAATCCGGAAATTTAAGAGCAGAAAAAGGGAAGAACCAGAGCCCGAACGCATTCCTTCGTCAAGGTTTCAAAGAGGCGGCCCTCAAAATGTTCCTGTTGAAGCGGGAATGAATCGCTTTGTCTGGAATATGCGCTATCCTGACGCCGAACGGGTTCCGGGAGCTGTTCTCTGGGGCGGGATGCTTAGCGGACCGGTTGCAGTGCCAGGGGTTTACCAGGTTAAACTCACAGTCGGTGAAAAAATGATGATGGAAAGTTGGCAATGGAAGAAAGATCTTCGTCTTTTGACCACTCAAGAAGAATACCAGGAGCAGTTTGATTTTCTGCTCAAAATCAGAGACAAGATAACAGAAGTAAACCAGGCCATAAACCGATTACGCGATGTCAAAAAACAGATAGATGTACTTTCAAGGAAGGTTAAGGAACACGAGAAAGGAAAGGAGGTTATCGAGGCAGCAAAGATGCTCAAGCAGAAGCTCTCTTCAGCAGAAGATGTTCTCATCCAGTCAAAATCCAAGAGCCGCCAGGACCCTCTCAATTATCCCATCAAGCTCGATAATAAGATTGCAGCACTGGCTGGGATTGTTTCGAGTGCAGATGCTCGTCCAACAGACCAATCCCATGAAGTTTTTAAAGAACTATCAGCCAAGGCAGATGAACAGCTAACAAAGTTAAAAGACATTTTGAAAAAAGACCTTCCTGATTTCAATAAGTTAGTAAAGAAGGCAGAAATTCCAGCAATTATAATAAAA
>SOIV01000249.1 GCA_004377005.1 Candidatus Aminicenantota bacterium
AGAGAAGCTTCAACCCAAATGTCTTTTTTTGAGTAGGAAATATAGGCTTCCTTTTCTGATGATTGTATGATTTTTCCGTCGGAACGAAAGCCATAAGATTTCTTTTTGCGACCACTTTTTATTTCGATATTTATTTTTCCATCTCTCAGTGGGAAAGACGCTTTGATTTTTTCTATTCCAGGGATCAATTTAGGTCGTATCCGGAGGTGGTCCACTTCGGGCTGAATCCCGATGATATGGTGAATCAGCAGAATGAGCATTTCTGCCCAAGTCCACGGCGTGATACCTACCTGAGGAATAGGTGGTTCTAAATGTTGTCCGTAAAATTCAAACCAAGAACCGGACAGTGCACCAGGAATTTTATTAAGCCACTGCAGGATCCTCCACATTTTCTCAAAATTTCCTGTTTCAACATAAGAGCGGGCAATAAATAAAGAAGGAAAAGGCCAGGAGCCAGGAGAATCAGGTTCTGAACTTACATGATATCGCCCATATCCTCCATCCTTCCAAGCTTGATTCCAGAGTTTTTCGACACTATCCAAAGTTAAGGATGCCACGGGGGAATCTGGGGGTATGAAGCCCATGGCGATGGGCAAAACAGATGAAGCATCAGGATTGAGACGATGCTCCCCCCTTGAAGATAAAGGCACTCCCTCTGACAATTGAGCTTTGGGCAAAGGCTTGACAATTTCCTGAATTACCCCATCGATACCGCGTCTCTTGATGAATCCACGGCTATCAATCAGGCCGTATTGAGCTTTGTCTAACATGGCGTTCTTTATCCGTTCTGCTTCCGCCTTCCAGCGTAAAGCCTCTTGTTTACGGGAGACAAGGGAGGCTAAGGTGGAAGCTGCCGAAAGCCCTATGGCAGAAAACAATTGATGGCCTAACTCCATCCCTTTGACTATCCCATGGGCCTGGTGTCGTCCCCAGTACTCCCTTCTGTTGGCCAACAGGCCAGAGCGGTTATGAAGAAAAACATCAGATAAAGGAAACTCGGCAGCTGCTGCAATTTTGTTCCAGTGTTTTGTAATTATTTCTTGGGAGTCAGTCCAGAGGACATAATTTTTCAAGGCAAAGAGAAGCGCTCCATTCTGGTCTAATTCAACCTCATCTGAACCTCGCTCTTCGCTGGAATGTATGATGTCCCCTTTTTTAGTCACAAATTCTTCAAGCAGGCGGTTGAGTATCCTGTAAGCAATCTCATGGTGACCTGATATGGTTAAACCCACCGCCATCATCGCCTGATCCCTCGCCCGCTCGCGGTTATGCTGCCAGATACTGCCATCCACTTTCCCAGATTTTGAAATAACTGCCGGCAATTGAAACCGTGATGCGGTAAAGTAATGATCCAGGATGGGCGAACCAAATGAGGCACAAGCTTTCTCTTTCCAATACTGAAGGGTTTTATGACCTACTCCCGCTTCCGGCACTAAATCAATAATGACATGTTTTCCTGTACTATTTAAAGTATAGCGGAGGAATACTTTTTTTATTCTTTCAGGTTCTAAAGAGAATTCCTCGTCAATAGTTTTATCAAGAACTCCTGTTTTTAGGCGCGCCTGAATTGTGCGATTGGTAATGTTCTTTAGGCGAACTTCGCGCATAATCACAGGATGAGACAGATCCGGACAGTAAAAGAATTCAGCGACCCGGAAATTGCCGACTTGCCATAGGATCTGGGCAACCGGGAATTCGTATCCTTCAAGCCAACCAGCTTCAAGATCCCCGCTCCCTGTGGTTTTAGCTGTCGGCGCAGAGATGAGGCGGATCATCGTGTTTTCCAGACCAGAATCTGGATCACAGGTTAGAGCCTCTCTCTTTTTCCCCAGATGCTCCGGATTCATGATCAATAGGCCTACGGGTGTTCCCTCCCCGGAAGGAGCGATTTGAACAGCAGCCTGAATGTGTCCATTACCGAGAAAAAAATAGGATACATCTTTGAGCTTCGTCCGGACATCAGGATGGCCCTTAGCAGGGTCATCGTCGTAGAGATGTTCTTTAACGTCAATCATTTATATATCTTCGGTTTTTAGGGTTTTAGGCGCTAATATAAAACTAAATTTATTTGGATTATATGTCAAACGTATTTTTTAATTGGGAAGTTTTCCCTGCTATTGACAAATATCGATAAATCCACTATCTTTCTATTGGGAAGCGTAATTAGCTAAAAGCGTCTTGGAAGATCCTGATTAGACAATTTGCAAGCATTATACTAGAATAAACTAAGAAAAAATGAAAAAAACAGTTATAACTATAGCTCTGGTTATCAGCTTGATAAGTTTTTCTAACTTATTTGCAGCGGAAACAGATGAAACTTTTATTCTATCATCCAATTACCTAAAGCTTTCATTTGATTATAACATCAATTCTAATCCTTTGCTTCTCCCTGATGATTTAGATGAGTCGAAAGATATATTAGAGCCCAATGGTAACGGTTCCTTTTCATCTGAGAATTACCCTCAAAAACAAAAAGATTCAACACCCCAGTTTAGTCTGGCAACAATAGATCCAGCTACTTTTTCCCTCAAAATCCCTTCCGAAATAATCTCAATACAGAGAAACAAGAAGAGCTATTCAAGGGCAGCTTTTGAAATCACTTCCCTTAATGTAACAGTATGGGCTTTTAATAGGTTCATAGATCATCAACCTTGGGCAAACATTTCACTGGAATCCATGTTGAAAAATCTTAAATCCGGTTTTGCTTATGATATCGATACTTACAGAACCAACCAGTTAGGACACCCTTATCATGGAGCACTTCATTATTCCATAGGAAGGGCAAATGGATTAAATTTCCTGGAATCCACAATCTGTTCCGCTTTTGGGAGTTATACCTGGGAAGTCTTTTTAGAATCGATTCGACCTTCTTCAAATGATCTTATTCTTAATACCCTTGGAGGTGTAACGCTGGGTGAAGTTTTATTTAAAATTGGAGATCTGCTCTTGGATGAGAACTCTTCCGGATTTGAAAGAATATTTCGAAAATCTTTAGCCTTCATCCTCAATCCTGCTTACGGAATTAAGGCATTATCAGGCGAAGCGTTCGGAGCTGGAAATCCTCAACATAAACACTTTTATGACCTGAGCATACCATTCGGAGCTTACACTGCATCAAATGATAAACCCCTCTTCCTCATCGCAGCAAACCTGGAATATAAAGATTTTCTTAAGAATGATTTTTCAAGAATAGGTCCTTATGACTGGTTCTCATTTGATT
>SOIV01000131.1 GCA_004377005.1 Candidatus Aminicenantota bacterium
TGAAAAATAAAAGTTTTATGTTTTTTAGTGATTTCATCAATCCCTCCTTTTAAAATGCATCTTTAATATGGCGAATGGAGTATTCTTCCTTTTCATCAAAGGAGAGAGATATTACATCAAATCGGCACTCCACATCCTGAAGATTATTTTTCACCAAAAACCCCTGAGCGATCTTTCTAATCTGTTGCTGTTTAGAAGGCGTCACTGATTCCTCAGGAAAACCATAATCTGTACTTCTCCTTGTTTTCACTTCTACGAAAACCAAAGTTTTCTGGTCATAGGCAATAATATCAATTTCACCCCTGAACAAACGGTAGCTTCTGGCTATGACCTTGTATTTATTATCTTCTAAGAAGTGAAGAGCAATTTTTTCGCCTAACTTACCAAGATCGAAAGGCGTCTGCTTATTTTTTTCCAAAATTTTCTCGTTGCGTTTATTCTTTGCTCTTAACAACTTTCCATCTAACTCCGTCTTTTGTATCTTCTAAAACAATTCCCTGTTTGAGTAACTCTTTTCGCATTTGGTCGGCTAATTCATAATTTTTATCTGTCCGAGCTTTTTCTCTTTCTTCTATTTTCTTCATGAACTTGGAGGACAAGGTCTCCTCTTCCTCTCTGGGGAGAACTGCTAAAACATTATCAAGAGAAAGGATAGAAGACATCAGCTTTTCTCCATCTTTTCTGTAGACTTTTCCTTGAGAGATTAAGATATTAGCTTTTCTAATCATTTCAAAGAGCGCTCTTAGAGCTACAGAGATGTTTAAGTCATCACCGAGTCCAGCTATGAATTTTTTATTCGTGTCTTCAACAAGTCGTGAGATGTCCTTATTTTCTCCTTCTTCAAACGGACGATTCTTTAGTTCATACAGAAAGTCATTTATCCTCTTGAGTGAAGAACTGGCCCCCTCGAGAGCCTCAAAGGTAAAATTGAGCATTTTTCGGTAGTGCGTGGAAAGAAGAAGAAAGCGGAGGGCATAGGGATCTACATTTTTGGCTAAAAGGTCACGCAAGGTATAAAAGTTACCTTTGGACTTCGACATCTTTTCCCCATCAACGATGAGATGGCGACAATGAAGCCAGTAATTGACAAATTTTTTCCCAAAAAACGCTTCAGATTGGGCAATTTCATTCTCATGATGGGGAAAAATATTATCCACTCCTCCGCAGTGAATATCAAAGGTTTGGCCCAAGTATTTAGAGCTCATGGCCGAGCACTCGATATGCCAGCCCGGTCTCCCTGGGCCTACTTCAGTTTCCCAGAAAGGTTCACCTTCTTTTTTGTCTTTCCAGAGGGCAAAATCATTAGCGCTTTCCTTCTCATATTCGTCTGATTCAATCCTCTTTCTAGGCCTGAGCTCTTTGAGATCAATCTTTGAAAGTCGTCCATAATTTGGAAATTTTGAAATATTGAAGTAAACAGAACCATCTTTTTTATAAGCATATCCCTTCTCGAGAAGGCCCTTTATGATCTTTACCATATCTGGAATATGATCAGTGGCTCGGGGATAGTAATCAGCCTTTGAAATGTATAATTTCTGGATGTCTTCAAAAAAAGCATCAATATATTTTTTGGTAAATTCTTGAAGTTTTACTTTTTCAGCATTGGCTCCTTTTATGGTTTTGTCATCCACATCTGTGATATTCATAACATGCGTGACTTTGAAGCCCCTGAAAACAAGGAATCTCTTGAGTAAATCTTCAAAAATATAAGCACGTAAATTGCCGATGTGAGCAAAATCATAGACCGTAGGACCGCAGGTATAGAGCTTGACTTCTCTTTTCACAATCGGGTTAAAAGGCTCTAATTTTCCACTCAGAGTGTTAAAGAATCGAATCATGATACACTATTATTAAAGATAACAATCAGCAGAGTCAATATTAAACCCCTCCCAAGATTGACCGGGTTTGGTTTTTATGCAATAATCTTGAAACTTAAAAGGGCGACCTAGGTCATGAAAACTCGGATTGGGATTAGAAGAGAAGAAAAAAGTCCATGGGAAAGAAGGGCTCCTCTGATTCCTGCTCACGTTCGGGAAATGGTCAAAAATAATCCCTTAGAGATCTGGCTTCAGCCGTCCTCAATCCGCATTTTCTCCGACAAAGATTATCTTCAAGAAGGAGCCATAATAGAAGAGGATCTTGCTCCGTGCTCAATTATTTTTGCTATAAAAGAAATTCCTCTCCAATTTTTCAAAAAGGAAAGAGTATATATATTCTTCTCTCATACTATAAAAGGACAATCCCAGAATATGCCCATGCTTCAAAGAATGATAGACCTTCAGTGTACTTTGATCGACTATGAAAGAATAGAAAACGAGAAAGGACAAAGGCTTCTATTTTTTGGAATACAGGCAGGACAGGCGGGAATGATCGATACTCTTTGGGCTTTAGGACAAAGGCTGAATCATGAGAAAATAAAAAATCCCTTCTCTTTGATCAAACTGGCACATGAATATGGAAGCCTGGTTGCTGCTAAAGAAGCAATAAAAAAAGTAGGATGGCAGATCTACAATGATGGTCTTGACCTTTCTCTTGTTCCCTTGGTCTTCGGTTTCACAGGGTATGGCAATGTCTCCCAGGGAGCTCAGGAGATATTCAATCTCTTGCCTTACGAAGAGGTTGAACCCGGGAAAATCAACTCCTTTTTTGAGAAAAAAAATTATTCAGCCAGCAGTGTTTATAAGGTTGTCTTTAAAGAAGAACACATGGTAAAGCCCATCAAAGCGAGTCAAAAATTTGACCTCCAAGACTACTACGATAATCCTCAAAAGTATAAATCGATTTTCGACTCCTATCTTTCTTTTCTCGCAGTCCTGGTCAATTGTATTTTCTGGACACCCAAGTATCCAAGATTTGCGACAAAAAAAAGTTTGAGACAACTTTTTATTATGGATGATAAACCTCGTCTGCGAATAATCGGAGATATTTCTTGCGACATTGAAGGGTCCGTGGAATGTACAGTCCAGGCAACTACTCCTGACAATCCTGTTTTTGTCTACGATCCCCTGGAAGAGAAGGCAAGAGATGGAGTAGAGGGGAGGGGAATTGTTGTTATGGCTACAGATAATTTGCCGGCTGAGATATCTCTTGAATCTTCGATATTCTTCAGCAATGCACTCAAGCCTCTGGTTCCAGCTATTGCTAAAGCAGACTTTTCTGGAAATTTTGCAGATTGCAATCTTCCAGATGCTGTTAAAAAAGCGGTTATTCT
>SOIV01000220.1 GCA_004377005.1 Candidatus Aminicenantota bacterium
GAAAAAAAAAGCTGAGGAGGGATTTAAAAAAGCCCTCACAGAATTTAAAAAGGAAGATTAGCGCCTAAAAAAGTTCCCGCGCCAGGTTTTTTCTGGTTTCTGTCAGCTTCCGATCTGGGTTTCGTCATCTCTTATTTTTGGAGCCATGGTGAATTTTGTAAAGCCATAAATGGCTAAAATCACAACAGCTGCATAGTTCATTATTGCCCATGGCAGATAAGAAAAAGTCGAAACACCTAGGGTTCCTGTTATGTAAACACCAGCCATGCTCCAGGGAATGAGGGGAACGATGATGGCCCCGGATTCTTCGACGATCCGGGATAAGTTTTTTGCGGCAAGCCCTTTTTTCTTATAAACAGCAGAAAGGAGGTCTCCAGGAATAATTATGGAGAGGTAGGAACTCCCTGTTATTAAGGCTACAATTATCGCGGTGCCTATAGTAGTCAGCACAATACTCCAGACCTTTGTGGCGAATTTCATAATGCGATCAAGGATGACAGAAAGAAGTCCTGTGGCCTGCATAATCCCTCCGAAGCTAAAGGCGGTAAAAGCCACAAGCTGAGTTTCCATCATGCTCATCATTCCTCCTCGAGAGATGAGATTGTCCACTTCTTCAACTCCTGTCTGGGCTATGTAGCCAGTATTCATGGCTGTGGCAACATCCGTGATCGAGGCTTTCTGGAAAATTATGGCAATAATTCCAGCCACGAAAGAGGAGATGAGCATTCCAGGAATGGTCGGTTTTTTAGTGAAGGCAAAGTAAAAGACGATTGCCATAGGAAGGAGAAGAAGAATATTAAAATTAAAGTTATCCTTTATTGTTTGAGTGATAATGATCATGGCTTCGGATTCGATTTTTCCGCTTTCGTATCTGAGTCCCACCAGGAAATAGATAAACAGGCCTATTAACCAGGCAGGAGTAGCTGACCAGAGCATGTGTTTGATGTGGTCAAACAGGTTTGAGCCCGCAGCTACAGGAGCCAGATTTGTCACGTCTGAAAAAGGAGACATTTTGTCCCCAAAGTAAGCCCCGGCAACGATCGCTCCCGCTGCTGGACCAAGAGGAATTCCAAGACCCATGGCAATGCCAATAAAGGCCACTCCCAGGGTACCGATAGTTCCCCATGAAGTTCCTGTGGCTATAGAGGTGAGCGAGCAGACAAAACAGGCAGTCACCAAAAAATACTTCGGGGATATGAGTTTCAGCCCGTAATAAATAACCATGGGAATTGTGCCAGATGCAATCCAGGAACCGATAAGAATCCCGACACAGAGCATGATCAAGATGGCCGGCATGGCCTTGTGAATGCTATCTACGATTCCACTCTCCATATCTTTCCATTTGAAACGCAAATAAAGGCCTAAGCTCCCGGTAATAAAGGCTGCGCAGACGAGGAGAACCTGGGGTCGGATCTGGTAGATTCCATAACCCACCCCGAGAAGAGCGCTCATAGCGACAAGAGGAACCAGGGCAATCACAAGGCCAGGTTTTCTAGGTTTTCTTATTTCATTTTTTGCTTCTTTTTCCATTTTTCCTTCCTTTTATTTAAAATTAAATTTGCGCTTTGCTCTTGCGCTTTACAATCTTAAGAAAACGTTCCTTTTGCGATTAGCTTTCTATCGGAAATCATCATCCGTCCCATAGCAAAAGAATCTGTTAGATTAAAGTCTTTATCGAATAAAATTATATCAGCATCTCTTCCGACTTTGATCTCTCCTTTTTGGTTGAGTTTGTAAAATGTGGCAGGATTGGCAGAAAAGAGCTTCAGAGCATCCTGGAGGCTCAGAATTTTTTGTCGCACTAAAAAACGGAAATTTTCTAGGAGGCTTTTCTCGGTTGCAATAGTCAGACCGATAAGGTTTCCCTTTTTGTCGAAAACAGGCATACTTCCGTTGCTGTCTGAACTTACTGTGATATGGGTGAGGGGAGCCTGCTTTTTAAGGCACAGTTTGATTGCTGCTGCTATACTAATTCCACCATTATCCTTTGCTTCAGGCTTGGCGCCTGCTGTTAGATCGATATAACCTCCTTGAAGGATAAACTCGATTGCTTCCTCCAGTAGTTCACTGTTGCGGTTGACGTGAGTTGGTATGACTTGAGTGGGAGGAATTTCTGTTTCCTTTATCAATTTAAAGAGCATCTCTAATTTGCGAGGTCCGTCGCCCAAATGGAAGTGGAGAATCCCTGCTTTTCCTCCGAGCATTCCCCCGACCCTGCATTCAGCTGCAAGGCGGGCGATTTCGGCAAAGATGGGCTGGGAAGAGCGGTGGTCAGAAATAGCTATTTCTCCTGCTCCGATTACTTTATCGATGAGGATGAGATCAGAACGAATACTTCCTGTGAGTGTTACGACTGGAATTTGATAGGATCCAGAATAGATATAAGTTGTGATTCCCTCCGCATCAAGACCTCTTGCTTTAGCCAGAAGAGATTGCATATGGCGCGTTGTCCCATCAGTTCCCAAGCAGCCGAAGACAGTCGTGACTCCGCTCGAGACGATATCTTCTATGGTTATTTCGGGTGCTCTTGTAGCTGGTCCTCCTTCCCCGCCTCCACCCAATATGTGGACATGGCTGTCCACAAATCCAGGTATAATAATCTTTTCCGAGGCGTTGACTACTTGGACATCCAATCCTTCAATCCTAATCTGCCCTGGTTCTTTTATGGCACCAATTTTGCTCCCCATGATCAAAATATCTTTTTTACCCAAAGGCTCAGGTGCAAAAACCTGCCCTTGGTGAATTAGGATCATCATCTTTTCCTCCTTTTTAATAAAATTTTTAAGAGAGGCTTTTAAGTGATATTTTTTAGGGCTAAATTATCATGATTTTTTCCCATTTTCAAGTTGAGTTCAAGTCGGGGTCATATAGTTGGGGTCTACGGGGTCAGGTCTTGCTTTTTGCCTTTACTCATACAAACGCAATTTATACTAATGCGTTACATCGCGGGCGACCACGCTCTTTTTATAAATGGGCAGGGGAGCGTGGCAATCTCATCCTGATGATAGGAGATATCTATGACGCTTTCATCCTTGCAGTGAGATTTTAATGCGTTTATATGAAATTCTTGATCTTTTTTGAGACAGGCAAAAAGCAAGACCTGACCCCATCTTACCCTATCTGAAAGGTCTGGCCCTATTTTTTTTGAATTTTTTATTTAATTCGTATAAAATAAGAATCAAGGACCGGTGAAATGGCAACCATCGAAGAA
>SOIV01000217.1 GCA_004377005.1 Candidatus Aminicenantota bacterium
ATACCTTTAGCTCTCATTATTTCCTTGAGCTTCTTTTGACCAGGGGCTCCTAAAGGCTGATACCGGTCTCCTTCACTGCGGTTTCGAACCAGAAGGGGAAATTTCAATTTCCCCAGATCAAGGAAAGCACTGGTTTGATCATCGAAATCAAGGGAGAGAGATTTCCCTCTTTTTATCTTTTTTCCTTCAAACTTCAATTTAAGCTCTTTTATTTCAAGAGGCCCTTTCCCTTCCCACCTGTATTCATATTTTATCTTTGGAGTAACCTTGCTTTTCAGAAATATCTGACCTTGCTCTCTTCGCAAAATATGGTCTTTTCTTAACGGGAACTCTTTTCCTTCCCTGAGACCTAAAACGGATTCGACATCTTCAAAAGAAATTTCTCTCAGGTTTCCTCTTAACTCAGAAATAAAATCCCGGACAACCCGCCTGGCCATTGCCCGGGGAAGAGAGGAAAGAGGTTTTACCTCAAGAGAAATCTGGTTGTTCTTTTTCGATATCGCTTTTTTTGTCGTCTCCTGAGCTATTTTTTCCAAAAGACTGTCTTCTTCACGGATGATGGAGGCTATCCTGCCCAGGCTGGATACTATTTCAGGCTCAAAATTCTCTTGAATATAGGGAATAAGATCAAGCCTTATCCTGTTTCGCAAGAAGCGCCGGTCAAGATTGCTCTCGTCGATCCGGAATTCTATCCCTTTCCTTTTAAGATATGCCTCGATATCCTTGTGCTCGACGTGAATGAGGGGCCTGATAATCATTCCTTCCACCAGGGGAAAGATGCCCCCCAGTCCTCTAAGCCCGCTTCCCCTCATAAGCCGCATTAAAAAAGTTTCTGCCTGATCGGTCTTCGTATGACCAGTGGCAATTTTAGCTCCCCCGATCTTAAGAGCAGTTTTTTTTAAGAAATCATACCTGAGCTTTCTTCCTGCCTCCTCGATATTCAGCTTCTTTGCCCGGGCATAGGAGCGAACATCTTTGCTGCTGACAAAAATCGGAAGGGAATATTTCTGGGCAATGCGCCTGACAAATTGTTCGTCCTCATCCGCGGTATGGCGAAGCTTGTGGTTGAAGTGACCCAGGAAAAGCTCAAAAAACCATCCCTCTCGAAGTTCAAGGAGCAGGTTGAGTAAACCTGTGGAATCCACTCCTCCTGAATAGGCGATAAGAATCCTGTCTTTTTTCTCGAGGAGCTTGTACTCCTGGATAGTCTTTTTAATTCTGTCTAAGATCATTTGACTCTGCTTCATGGTTTTTATTCAGGCCTGACGTCTTTTGGAGACCGGGCTAAAATTCATTAACGCATTCCTAGAAATAAGATCTAAGCCTGCAGGCACGCCTGGAAATAAGCTATCTCTCTGCTTTTCCCAAGAAATACAAAGTGGCGGTGGAGGGACTCGAACCCCCGACACTGCGGATATGAGCCGCATGCTCTAACCGCCTGAGCTACACCGCCAGTGCTAAAATTTTAGCCAAATCCCCGATCTAAGTCAATTTATGTTAATGCATTGTCCAGGACATACCATACAGTTTATGTCATGAGATACAGATATTCCGATTAACAGAGAAAAATATCTTCTTCTCTTAAATCCTGACTGCTACGTTAAATCAAGCAAAATCATCAGGTTGATTGGTTATTTTGAAACCCATCCTCAGGTTGGAATCGTCGGACCTAAAATCTTAAATCGAGATGGAAGTATCCAAGGTTCAGCCAGGGCCTTCCCCAATGCATGGACAGCGCTATTTGGAAGGAATTCTCTACTCTCTCGCCTCTTCCCTCGGAATAAATATACGCGAAAAAACATTATAACCTCACCAGAGATAAAGAAGCCAGTAGAGGTGGATTGGGTTTCTAGGGTTCTGATGGGCGTAAGAAAAGAGGCTGTGTTAGATGTAGGGTTGATGGATGAAAAATTTTTCCTCTACTGGGAAGATGCTGATTGGTGCACCCGTTTCAGACACCAGGGATGGAAAGTAATCTATTATCCTCTAGCCAGGGCAACACATTCAATCGGAGGGAGCACTGATAAAAGAAAACTAAGATCAATCATTGATTTTCATAAAAGTGCCTGTGCGCCTTACAGAAAATACAGCATAAAAAAATGGAAGTGTTTTATTGGAGAGGGATATGCGGACTCCTACCTGACAACAACGCGGCTTTGGCCTGTCTCAAACATCAGGGTTTGGCCTGTAGGCTTATTCGCCGTGACACTCGTGACCTGGATTGTGCTCTCACCCTTACTCACAGCTTGAAAGACAAGCGTGGCGATACTTCCTGTTCCTTTAATCCCTTTGCCAATTTCAGTACTTGAAAATCCGATAGTGCAGACTCCGGAGGAATTATCGATATTCTTCAAGAAGGGCACATCTTTTCCGAGCCGGTTAAGGAATTCCCTTCTAACGACTTCTTTCAATTTCACTGACCCTGGATCGAAGCTTATGTTCAAGGACATGTTGCTGATATCCTCTTGAATTCTGGCATTGACACTAACCCGAAATTCTCGATTCTGGGGAACTTCAAAATTAGCCGGTGTCAGGAAAACCTGGTTTTGTTCCCTTCTTCTCGCCATATCCTCTACCTCTGCCCTTTGCCTCGCCCTTCGCTCAGCAAGCGCCTCCTCAGGCGGGCCACCTCTTGCACTTACCGCAGGAGAAATTCCGCCAAGGTCAACCCAGAGAGGTTTCAGATCTTCCTCGCTTAGAGGAACTGTGCGGATAATATAGGGAGTAATGGTCAGGATGACATCCGTTTGCTGGATTACCTGGTCAGTGCTGGAAAAAAGGCTTCCCAAGATAGGGATGTTCTTAAGCCCGGCTATGCCGCTTACGGTTTTTCTCTCTTCATCCTTTAACAAACCAGCCAGCAGGTTTGTCTCCCCATCCTTAAGCCTGATTATATTCTTCACTTCCCTTGTGGCAATAATGGGAATATCGGCATACCCGGCTCCGCCGAGGGATTTTATTTTTATATCTAATTCCAAGGTGACTTCATTCTCAAAATGAATCGTGGGCGTAATCTTGACATCGATTCCGACATCCTCGTACTGAAAGGAAGTCAGAGGCTGCTGAGCGTATCCTCCTGCTGCGATAGGAGTAAATGTGGTTCGGGGAATAGGGATTTTATCTCCTACCACGTACTTTATTTCTTCCCCGTCAATACCCCGAAGTCTGGGCTGGGAGATTATCTTGGTGTCTGAATCTGCTTCCAAAAACTGTACAACAGCACCAGGGAGAGCGACTTGAAAATGTTCAGATTTGGAAAAATCTATGCCCTTCAGTTTAAACCAGCCTTGCTCATCCGCCCCAGACCCTTCAGGGCCAGTGTATCTGAGGCCTATTAGACCCTGTTCTAGCTCCATACCCAACTGTCTCAGTCTCACCCGAGAAACTTCCATTATTTCCAAATCGATTATGACTTCTCCCTTTGGCTTATCCCAAATCTTGATGATGTTTCCCGCCAATTCTATAACAGCAGGAGTATCCCTTAAGGTGACAGTGTTTATATTTTTATCAACAATGATATTCGGTGCTTTATATTGAGTGCGAAGCATCTGCGTGAGAGAAACGCGAATATCCTCAGCCCTGATATTGGAGAGATAGAAGGTTTTGATTGCATTCAGCTCATACTGAATTCTTTTTTGGGGTAGGTCAGGAGCAATAATAATTGTTCTCTCATCTATAATCCTGTAAAAATTCTTGGAGGCCAAACAAAGCGAATTGAGAGCCTGTTCAAAAATCATATCAACAAGGTCAATGGAAAAAGTAATATCCCTGAATTGTTCATCAAAGAGAACATTCACTCGAGCGTGTTTTCCCAAAGCTTGAAAAATTGAGCGGAGATTGGCATCGACAAATTTCAAATGAATTTTTTCTTTATCAACCTCAAGCTTAACTGGAGGCTCAATCCTAATCTTCTTGGGTTCCTCTTCTTTAACTTCTTCCTCGATAAGGCTTTTCGCCTCTCCAGCTATAATTCTGTTTAAAGGGTCATAGGAAAGGGCTTTTTCATACTCAACGAGAGCTTCCTCCTTTCTCCCCTGAAAGGCAAGCTCCCGAGCTTTAATAAGATGAGCGGTGCTGGCAGCAAGTTTAGCCCGGAAAAGTGCAAGACGATAGACAGAATTCTCAGGACTCTCCAGCGCTGCCCTTTGGTAGTATTTGACGGCCTCATCCCAATTTTTGCCGAGTGCTGCCTCAGTGCCTAACTTATAGCTTCGACTTAATCCCGCACAACCCCAAAAGGTCAGAGCAATTATTGTCAAAAGTGCTATTTTTCTCATCATCTCTCTCCTTCTAAATAATATCTCCTTTTCTGGGAATCCGAACCGATGATTTCTATCTCTTCAGGTGTAATCTTTCCAATTTTCACCCCTTCGCTTATAACTTCTCCACTCTCTACAGCCAGGGCGTCTCCTTCAAAAACAATAAGGGCAACCATCTTATCATCGGAAATAACGTATCCGATGTATCTTATGTTTAGAGGTAGAGAAGAAGAGGCCTCATACTTACTAGGGAGGGTTGGATTCTGCTGCTGGTTCTGCCGCAATTTAACTGGATTCCTTTCAATCTCCCTGCTTACTGACCTTCTAAGAGTAAAAATGTTCCTTACCGGGGATCCGAGCTCTATTTTCTCTCTCAACAACAGGTCTTTCCTGATAAGACTTTTTTCTCCACCTTTTTCAAGCCCTTTCTTCTGGAGTTTTTCCTCTCCAGCCCAAATACTTAGACCTATGCTCAGGAAAAGGATGAAAAAAGCTGACGTAATCTCTTTAGCTTTCATAATAGCCTGCCAAAACAACTCTTAACTCGAGCACATTTCCTCTAGCATCAATGTTCAAAAAATCAATTTTTTCTATTAGCAAGAATTTTGGAAATTCTTCTACAGAATGAATAAATCTTTTCAAGGACAAATAAGATCCCTTTATGTCAAAGGTTACGTTAATCTTTTTTATCGTTTCTCCCTTAAATTCAACATAATTGTACCTTTTTCTAGAAGAAACATTAATCCGCGCTTTGTTCAAGAGCTGCTCGAGGTCAAGCCTTAGCCGCTCGAAACCTTCTTTATCATCATCATAAAAATATTTCTTTTTCAGCTCATCCATATCCCCCCGAGCGTCTTGCCATCTAATCCATTCTCCTTCCTTCTCTATCTTTGTCTTATCGAGCTGCTCGTAATCTTTCTGCTTGACTGTATGCGAGGAAAGAGCGTTAAAATAACTCCTCCTCTGGGAGAGAGAAACCAACAGGAGGAAGAGTACAGCCCCTGCGATCATAACACAGAGGACGAGGAGTATTTTTTTCTCTTTGTCGTCCAATAAATCAAATATCTTTTTCATAGTTTAACGAAATCTCCGAGAGGAGTAATCCCCTTTCGTTTTCTGCTTCGCTTATTATTCTTATTTGATTAAATTTCAAAGCTTTTAAATTATTGTAAAGCTCCAAAAGATCATCCACACTCGAATAAGCAACTTTGAAGCTCAACTGCACCTTTGAATCCTTGGCGAGCGTGGGTGCCATGGAGACAATATAACTCGAATCGGGAAGAGAATTCTCTAAATCAGAGAGAAACTCTATCCAGGAAAAACTTTTCCCTAAAATAATGCTGTTAATTAAATCAACTTTTCCTTTATATTTTATGATTGCATCTTCGATTTTGGCAGAAAAATCCTCTTCGTCTCGCTGGGCATCTTTTATCAGTTTATCTGTCCTCTTGACGGAAGCTCTTGTTTCCTGAGCTTTGGCTTTGTATTCAACAAAGATTTTGCCGGCAAAAAAAGAAATAAGAAGAAGAGCAACCACGAGCGAGGATAGAATTAAATAAAAAAACCTCCTGTTACGCAGAGGATGACTCGCTAAATTCAAGCTTAATCGTGTACGTTCTATCATAGAATTTGTCCGATAAGAGGAGATAATATCATCTTTTCTCTTAATCCAAGCTTTGAGGTCAGGCCTGCCTCTATTCCCTTTGCAGGCAAAGATAATTTTTCTTTCAGCTGTGAAAACATCTCTTCCTCTGGTTCCAAAAGACCCAGACGAACCCTGAAGGAATTGACTTTTTTCTTTTCCTTATCTTCGACAAAATTCACAGTATTCTCCACTTCTTTAACAATATTTTCTACTCTTTGAAGTCCAGAGAAATTTGTAAGGGAGCCGGGGATAAACAGCTTCAGGCGGTACACAGCAACTTCAGAATTTAGGCCTGCTATAAGGCTGAGAGAGTCTTCTTCGATATTTATGAGGAGCAAATCTCTCTCTTCTTCCTTGTTAAGCAGATAATACAGGCTCAGAGTAGGGACTCCAAGCGCTCTGACTTTTAAATGAAGCTTACTAAAGAGATCTTCGTACTCTTGAATAATCGAGGCCCTGGCAACTGTAACAAATATTTTCGCAGAGCTGTTTGATCTTAACCTATCAAATGAAAACCTGGCATCATCGGGAAGTAAAGGTATCTGTTTTTTTACTCGGAAGCGAATAATCCGCTCCCTCTGCTCCCGAGAAGAGGGGAGAGAATCAAAGGAAAAGACAAAAGCTTTTAGAGATAATTCGGGGATAAGACAGGCTATTTTATTATCTGAAAGATGAAGCTTTTCGAGACCTTGCTTTATTTTTTTCTCCAACAAGGCCGGATTTTTTATATTTTTATTGCTGAAAGAGGGCTGAATCACCCCTTTCTCAAGAGGGAGAATAAAATGATTTTTGATTTTTCCTTCTTTAGAAGAAACATGAATTCCGCTCAGATAACTGGAAGTTAGCTGAATTGCAGAACGGGGAAGGAATTGTCGTATGAAATAACTCTTTATCCTATCTGTAAAAAGGGCCATCATCTCACTCAACAAAAGTAACTTTGTTTAGCTCTTTAAGGCTGGTTACTCCTTTCAAGACTTTCTCCTTCATCCCCACTTCTCTTAAAAAAGTCATGCCTTCGCTTTTGGCTCTCTTTCTCACTTCAGAAAGAGGTTTTCTCTCCAGGATCATCTCTCGTATTTCATCAGAAAGCTCGAGTAATTCGGCTATAGCGGTTCTTCCCTGGTAACCGGTGTGGTAACATGCTTCACAGCCAGGAGTCTCATAAAATAGTCGATCCTTGTACTTTTGGGGATTGAGCCCGGATTCAAGCAATTGTTTGCGCTTGTATTTAACGGGAGTCTTACATACAGGGCAGAGGACTCTAACAAGTCTTTGAGCCAGGATACAATTCAGAGCTGAAATAAAACTGTAAGGGTCAACTTTCATATGGAGGAAGCGCCCTACGACATCGAAAACATTATTGGCATGAACGGTTGTGAAAACCAGATGTCCGGTCAAGGCAGACTGAATAGCAATCTGGGCGGTTTCAGGATCTCTGATCTCTCCAACCATAATCTTATCCGGATCATGCCTTAAGATAGACCTTAGTCCCCGAGCAAAGGTGAGCCCTTTTTTTTCATTAACAGGTATCTGGGTGATCTCATTTATTTGGTATTCAACAGGGTCTTCGATAGTAACGATTTTGTCCTCCGGAGTCCTTATCTCTGTCAAAGCTGCATATAAAGTGGTTGTTTTTCCGCTTCCTGTCGGACCGGTCACAAGAACCATCCCATAAGGCTGGGTGATATATCTTCGGAAATTATTGAGGACTTCATCTGAAAAACCGAGCAAATCCATCCTTAATTCCGATATAGCCTCGGTGATCATCTCCTTATCGAGAATCCTGATGACAGCATCTTCACCGTGAATGCTGGGCATGATGGAGATACGAAAATCAATGGTTTTGTCCTTGATTCTCAGCCTGAACCTCCCATCCTGCGGGACCCTTCGTTCTGAAATATCAAGGTCAGACATGACTTTGATTCTAGAGATGATGGACGATTGAAATTTCTTGTCAATCTGCTCCATGGCTTCACTTAAAACTCCGTCGATGCGGTACTTGACGATAATACCTTCTTCTTTTGATTCGACATGAACATCGCTGGCCCTTTTTTGAACAGCTGTGAAAATTATGGAGTTGACCAGCTTTATGATCGAGCCATCTTGTCCGGTCAGCGTCTCCACAGATATGACTTCTTCCTCATCTCCTCCTTCTTTCTCCACTACCTTCATGACGAATCCTTCAGTCGCATCCCTGAGGACTTGGAGCGCAGTTTCAGTTTTTCGCAGAGCCTCATTGATAGCTATCTTGGAAGCCGCATAAACCTCCACTTTTCTCCCCAAATAAGATTCGATGGCATCTATGGTTGCGATATCAGAAGGGTCAGCTACTGCAATTTTCACAATATTGTTCTTCTCTTCAAAAGGTATAAAATTCGACCGATGAAGAAAATCAACAGGAAAAGACTGAACAAGCTCACGGCTCAAGTTGCAGGATGAGAGATCAATATAGGGAACATTGTATCTCGTAGCTAATTTTCTAGTTTTCTCTTCATCAGAGAGAAAAGTCTGCCGTGATTCTTTTTTATCAATCTTGGCCATTATCCAGTTACTCTTATTATATTGAAAATAGGCAAATAAACAGAGAGAAGCATCGCTGCCACAATCAAACCCATAAAAATGATAACTATCGGCTCAATGAGGGATATAAAAATGTCAATTTTTGCTTGTATTTTCTCATCGTAGTAATCAGCCACTTCGCTCAACATGCCTTCCAGATTTGCTGATGCCTCTCCTATCCGAATCATATCAAGAGAAAGGGGCGGGAAAAAGTCTATCCTGGAGAGGGATTCAGATAAGCTTTTCCCGTCTTTTATAAGCTCAGGCAATTGCCTGCTTTTCTGGATGATGAAATAATTGGGAACAGCATGATTGGCGATGCCGACAGCTGAGACGAGGGAAATCCCTGCTTCAAGAATAAGACCCAGTGTCCGAGAAAAAAGTGAGACTCCTGACTCTACCAATATTGAGCCTCCGTAAGGAATTTTAAGCTTGATTCTATCACGAATAACAAGGATTTTTTCGTTCCTCTTCAACAGGGAATAGACTAAATACAGTAAAAATACAAAAGCAATCAGAAAAGGAAAATTTGCTCTCAAAAACTGAGAGAAAGCTAAGAGTCCACGGGTTATAGCTGGGAGTTCAGCCTCAAAATCAGCATAAAAAGTAGTAAAACGAGGCAAGATAAAATTGAGCAGGATCATAAGGAGAATGAAAGCAAACAGGATGAGAAGAGTCGGATAAGTTAGAGCAGATCTTATCTTTGTTTTAGTCTGGGAAATAACTTTTGCATAATCAATGTAACGGTTGATCGTACCAGCTAAGTTTCCGCTCCGCTCCCCTGCCATTAGAGAGGCAATATAAACCGTAGAGAAATTCTTCTCATAAGGGGCAAAGGCTTCTGAGAGAGATTTGCCTCCCCGAATTTCATTCTCGACCTTCATCAATAATTCTTTAAGATGAATGTTCTTAACCCGCTTCACTATGATTTGGACACACTTGAGTATGGGATAACCCGCCTTGATAAGAGCCACAAGCTCTTGATTAATCATGATGAAGTCCCTATCTTTAATCTTCTTCTCAAAAGGAAGGACAGGAATCTTGATCCTCTTCCAATCTCTCTTGACAGATAAAACACAAAATCCCTCTTCCTCGAAATGCTTTCTGCATTCTTCAAAAGAAGAGGCAAGAAAAGTCTGAGAAACAATACTTCCCTCTTCAGTAGCCAATCGACAAAGAAAATAAGGCATCTCTCTTAAATTTTATAAGTTTCTCTTACTGTTTAAATATCAGTAAATATTAAATTAATATTAGGTTATCCTCTGATTTTTGTCAAATCTAGTAAACGGTAAGCAAGGAGTAAAACAGGGGAAAAAAGGGGCCTGTCCCCTTTTTTCATAGAGGGGACTGTCGCTCTTTCCTTTCCGTTTACAAGCAAGATAGGAGCTCTCCCTTTTTTGTTCCAAAAAAGCAGCCTGCGAAAAAGGGGCCTGTCCCCATTTTCCATAAAAACCTTATTCGAAATTTGCATCATCAGAGCTAGGCTCCTGTATCGAGCTAAAAGTAATAAAAATGCCCATATAAGTAAATAGCCCTTAAAGATGAATCACATAATGACTTTTCTCCTTTTTTTCTCACCTGAAAAGATGATTTATTCTCACCATCTCATGTGTGCATGAATAGGCCAGAACAGAGCCCTTTAGATTAATATTCATAGCAAAAAAAATGCCAACATTTGTAAACAAAAAAAGTATAGGTATAAACTGAATATAACTCTTTTATTTTCAATAGGTATACCAAATGGTGGGGTCAGG
>SOIV01000100.1 GCA_004377005.1 Candidatus Aminicenantota bacterium
CCCAGAGAGAGAAGTAATCTTTTTGTAGTTTTCGCTTAGAACTCGGGTGCCCTGGGTTGTGTTTTCAGCATCAGGAAACCAGAAGCCGCCATCGTTTTTAGAAATAAAACTGTACTTTTTTCCCAGGGCATTTAAAATATCAACATACATACTTATCCTTCCAGAGCTTCCAAACCTAAACTCCTTTTCAATTCTTAGATCAAGGTTGTGGTAAGGTTCAGCTCTTCTCGTTCCTGGCTTTTCCAGGAGAACCGTTGCTGGCTCGCTGTAAGCATTATTATCCTGGACCCAGGAAGCAGGGGGAATAATCGTAACGCTTCTGGGCAATGGCGTGCCGCTCATATAGGTGTAATAGCAGCTTGCAAAAAAATCGTAGGGAAACTTATAAGTCCCCATAAGCTTCAGGACAAGAGGTCTGTCAAAGTCGAGGCTCGAATCTTCTGGAAGGTTAACCAGTAAAAAATTAGGATTGTCTGCTGCTCTTGAAAATCCCGAGCTAGCGTCGTAATTTAAGCCTATATTCCCCGTGGTTTTGCTGATGACCAAAGACCCGTTCAACTGCAAATTGTTTAACATTCTTTTTTTGAATGCTATCTCTAACGCCTGGTACTTTCTCTTTAACTCAGGAACATTTTTCACTTGATAGAAGAGGACCGGTGTGTTCGAAGATCTGTAATAAGCGCTGACTTGAGTATCGGGAAAATCATCAACTTCGGGGACAATCGTTTCAAAAGGTATCCACCAACCTTGCGTATCCTGGGTGATTGTGTACCAGTCTTTATCAGAATCAGGGTCGTAGAGAACATTTTCAATAATGTTTAGTTTGGTTTTATGGATATAATTTATTCTGATTGAAAAATCTTTGAACAGCTCTTGGTGGAGCCCGATTGTAAATTCATCTGTATAAGGAGGTTTTATATCTGGAGCTATCCTTTTTTTATAGTCCTCCTCGCTATACGACCGCAAGTCTTCAGGATAGAGGGTATAGGTATCGTCCACATCTACTATGCCATCCATGTTTTCGTCGAACCAGTAGAATTGGTGAGAGCGGTGAGCATAAAAAGGGTTTAGAGCTCTGGGATAGTCCAGCATCAAATATTCAGTGTAACGAGAAAAGGAAGCTTTGAAGAGATGTTTTCCATTTCCCAAGATGTCGAAGCTTAAGCCAAAGCGGGGCGACAAGGCATTCCAGACCACTATATTTTGCCATTCTGGTACTAGATTTGTGCTATAAGGATTCACCCCATAGAGTGGCTCGATTAATTCTTCGCCAATTTTTAAGGAAACAGGATTTCCGCTTTCTCCTTTCTCTAATAAAAGTAGCTTGGTACTACTCCGGTCGAATCTCAGACCTAAAAACAGGGTCAATCTTCTGCCAAAAGAGACTGAATCCTGAGCAAAAAGGCTTAGCCTTGAGAGCTCGTTCTGGCTCGATCCTCCTTCTGCTTTTCCTGCAATGGAAAAAGAAACTTTTCCTTTATCGACTGGATTACCTGTTACCGGAGATACAGCCTGGCCGAAATAATTAGGGTCGAAATAATAAGGATTTCCATAAAAGTAGTGCTGCAACAAGTTATCTGTTTTCCATGTAGTCCATTCTCCGGAAGCAAATTCATATTCTAATCCGCTCTTAAACTCGTGATCTCCAAGAAAACCCTCTTGAAACCGAGTGAGATATACTCCTGCCTGAAATCTTTTTTTCAGCTGAGTTTCGTTGAATCCGGCACTTCCCCAGAAATGTCCTGTTCCCTCATTGAAATATTGAGGATTGTCTCTCCATTTTCCATCTAGCCTCAAAGGAAGGCTGTGTTCAATATAGCCTGCTTTTATGTCTCCAAAAGTATTTTGATCAAAAATGTAGCTTAGCGTTCCTGATGCAGTTAAGTTTTTTTCATGATCCAAGATTTGCGTGGCTTCTTTTGGCAGATTCCAGCTTAGAGGAGATTCAGACGCTGATCGATAGCGATCAAAATAGTTAAACATTCCTGTTACTTTAAGCTGGGGAATAAACTGGCTTGTCAGCTTTAAAAATCCCATTTTTTCGTTCCCACGCCAGCTGAATTTTTTGTGGCTGTTGCCCTGAGGGTCAGTCCAGGGAATAAAATCAGTAGTTTGAGATAAAAAGATAAAGCGTGCATTCGTGAAAAACCATAGCCTATCTTCCAGCAGTGCACCTCCTAAAGAGAAAGAGATGTCCCCCAAATATCTATCCAGCGGAGGGGGAGAAGCTCCTGTCTCATTTATTTCTTCTTCAGACCTCAAGGTGCTTCCCAATTTTTCATCTGCATAATAGAGATTGATGTCCCCTCTGAATCTATTTCCACCTGATTTGGCAACCACATTGATGTATCCTCCTTCAGTGAATCTGACTTGTGCAGGATGGGCAGCGGTTTCTAATTCCACTTCCTCAATAATATCAAAATTTATATTGGTGAGGAGATGCATTCCAGAAGGATCGTTCATGATTATGCCATCAAGGGTATAGATGTTGGCCCGGACAGTGGAGCCGTGAACACTGGACGCTTTTTGATTGGGCACACTATATTGAGTTACACCAGCCGCAGAGTTGATAATCTCATGGAGGTTTCTAGCGAAAGGAATATTATTCAGGAGGTCTCTGTCTATGTTTACTGAAGTTTTTGTCGATTCTTTATCTAATGTTGGCGAAGGAATGTTGCTTGTGATTTCTTCTTCGATCAGAGTCGCTTCCAGGGTAATATCGAAGTTTACTGTCTTTCCAACCCTGACAATGATATCTTCTATGTTTACTGTTTTAAATTCGGGCTTTTCTGCCATGATTTTGTAGATACCAGGAGGAAGACCAGGGAATCTGATAGCACCTGTCTTTGAGGAGAGATAAGTCCGAATTCCTAACATGGCTGGTGAAGAAACATAAATGAAGGCGTCCGGCAAAGGATTTCCTGCCTTGTCAGTTATCTTCCCTTTGATGGAGCCTGTTTGTCCTTGAGCAAAAGCTCTGGAGGCTATTCCTGTCGAGAGAGATAGAATCAATAGAAATATGAATATTTTCTTTCCCACTTTGTGTCTCCTTTATTTACCCATCCTGTTAAACGGGATTTTTCTTTGATCTTTGACATGGAATATCTTTTTTTTCTTTTTATTGATTCTTTAAAATAGTAGACTATAGAGCAAGAGTCAAGATATCAAGAACTA
>SOIV01000004.1 GCA_004377005.1 Candidatus Aminicenantota bacterium
TTTCTTTACTTCTTTCTTTACTTCTTTCTTTACTTCTTTCTCCTTTTTCTCTCCTTTTTTTGAAGATCGAATTTGTTCGAAATGATCCTTAAAGACATCCCCCAGAGTGAGTTTACTATCTTGGCTCTCAAGATATTTTTGATACTCTAACTTTTGGAGCTCTAGGAGAGCTTGTCTAAAGCTGAGTGATATTTTTTTCTCCTTAGGATTCAATTTTATGATTTTTGCAATTCTTTCTTCTCCTTGGGAAAAAGCCTCTTCTGGCTTTTCAATTTTCTGTTCGTCTAGCTCTGAAAGGAAGACAATCCCTTCAATTCCTGGAGTAATTTCAACAAAAACTCCAAAATCAGTTAGGCGGACTATCTTGGTTTTGACGAGGTCTCCTATCTTTTGTCGATTGAAAAAATCCTCCCAAATATCGCCTTCTAGCTGCTTTATGCCAAGCGATAATTTTTGCTTTTCCACATCAATGTTTAAAATGATGGCTTCCACTTCTTCATTAGCTTTTAGCTTTTCAGAAGGATGTTTTATTTTTTTCCAGGAGATATTAGAAATATGGATGAGACCCTCAACTCCTTTTTCCACCTCCATGAATGCACCAAAATCGGTTATGCTTGTTATAGTGCCTTTGACTCGGGCTCCAGGACTGTATTTCTGCTTGAGCAATTCTAAAGGATGAGGCATCATTTGTTTAAGGCCCAAAGATATTCTTTTTGCAGAAGGATTGATATTCAGAATGGAAACCGTGACTTCTTCTCCAGGAGTAAGGACTTTTTTTGGATGAACAACTTTTCGAGTCCAAGTCAGGTCTGAAACGTGGATCAATCCCTCCACTCCTTTTTCGAGTTCTACAAAGGCTCCAAAATCAGCCAGGCTTACTACCTTGCCTTTTATATTTTGCCCAATCTTATATTTTTCTCCCACGTTTTCCCAAGGGTTGGGTGTCAGTTGTTTATACCCAAGAGAAATTTTTTCCTCCTTTTCGTTGAAATTGAGGACTACAACTTCTGCTTTTTCCCCGACTTTAAAGATTTCTGAAGGATGATTGGTTTTTCCCCAGGACATATCCGAAACGTGAAGGAGCCCTTCCACTCCTCCCAAATCTATGAATGCTCCAAAATTTGTCAGGCTTTTCACTTGACCCTTGATTTTTTGTCCTTGGCTGAGCTGGCTGAAAACCCGGACTCTTCTTTTTTCCCTTTCATCCTGGAGGAAAAGTTTTCGGGAAAGAACAGCATTTTCGGATTTGCGCTCAAACTTTATAACCTTAAATTTATATTTATTTCCTATAAGTTTTTCAGGCTCTTTGACTGCTCTTACGTCGGCATGGGAGTCAGGAAGGAAAGTATTGATTCCAACATTAACAGTGTATCCATTTTTTATTTTTTCAATTATTTTCCCCGTTATCCATGTTTGGTAGTTGTAAGCTCTCTCCAGGTTGTTTAAAGCTTTGAAAGCAATTGCTCTTTTATGGGAGAGGACGAGATACCCTTCTTTCAAGTCACTTCTCTCCACGATCGCTTCGATATTGTCACCTGGATGGATTTCGCTTTTGTCCTGGATGTTATTAAACTCCTCCATGGGAATAATGCCTTCAGACTTAAATCCAATATCGATGAGAGCATGGGTTGATGTAACTTTAATAACTTTACCCTTGATTATTTTCCCAGGGGCTATCTCTTTAGCATTGAATTGATATTGATCCAGTAAATTTTCGTAATCTTTAGAAGAGAGAGGTTCCTCTTCTTTTTTTGTTATCTCTGACATTGGACGGTCTTCTCCCTATGAAATTGGTGTTTGAAGCTAGCTTTGATTTTGGCCACAGCTTCTTGGATAGCTCTAGGAGGAGTGGAAGCACCTCCTGAAATCCCTATTTTTTTCGCTCCTTTAAGCATTTCAGGTTTAATCTGAGCTGCGCTTTCAATAAAGTGTGTGTTGGGCAGAATCCTTTTTGAAATCTGGTAAAGTTTATTTGTGTTGGAACTGTTCTTTCCCCCCGCTATGAAAAGTATGTCGACACAGGATGCCAACTCAGAAGTGGATTTTTGCCTGGTTTGAGTAGAGCGACAGATAGTATTGTAGACATTCAACTCCTTAGTTTTTTCGATGAGAGCGGAGACAATTTTTTCAAAAAGGTAGAGGTCTTGAGTGGACTGCGCCAGGATCGCTCTTCTTTTTCTGTTAGGTAGGCTCTTGACCTGATCCTCATTTTCTACAATTATCCCTTTGCCTTGGCTGAATCCAATAAGTCCTTTTATTTCTGGATGTTCCTTGTCCCCGACGATGATTATTTCTTCTTTATCCTTGGCCAGGACCTCGACTAATTTTTGAATTTTTTTGACGATAGGACAGGTAGCATCAACAATTTCAATGTTTTTTTGGGTGAGTAATCTGTATATATCAGGAGAGGCTCCATGGCTTCGGATGATAACAGTTGCTTTATTGAGTCCGTCAAGGTCGTTTATGGAGTGAATTTTTTGTCTTTCCAGGTCGGCTATAACCTGGGGGTTGTGGATCAGGTCTCCCAGAGTAAATACTTTCCCGGCTTTCTTCTGTCTAGTTTCACTTGCAATATCCAAAGCTCTTCTGACTCCGTAACACAATCCTGAATTTTTGGCTACTATGATTTCCATATTTCTAGAAATTTGGTCGACCAAATATAGTACATTGGAAAAGGCTTGTTTGTCAATCTAAATAGCGGTAAAATCTTAACTTAGCGTCAGTTTGGAGGGTTGAGAAAAGGCCCTATTCCCACCTTTTTTAACTCGGAGGAAGATGGCATATTTTTGATTTCAATTCTTTTCTCAGGATACAGTTCTTCGAGGTTTGAGAGGATGGATTTTACAGCGGCCAAGTGGCGAGCCACTCTTAGCTTTAGAGGGATTCCATCTTCACCATAGGGAACAAAAAGTAGTCCAAGCTTGGCTGCTTTCATGTAATTCTTATCTTTTCCTTCGACAATCAGGGCAGGGGATGTCTTTCCTTTGAGCCTTCCGTGGGAAGCATTCGCGCTCTCAAGAAGGATAGCCATAATCTGAGCGTGGTCTCCCCATTCTCGGTGGCTCAAACCCCGAAGGTTTGTGGGAGAAGCTTCCAGGCGAAAATCAAAGCCTTCAATTTGGAGTTCCATGAGAGTAAGAGCTGCAAGGTCTGCACTATTTTCATGGAAGACGATAGCGTTGATAACTGGGTATTCGGGGGCTGCCTCGTGCAGGTCGAGGGCAAGGTCAATTTTTTCTTTTTTGATAAGCTCCATAATTCCAGAGGCTATTTTCTCTGTTAAAGAGCCAGTCTTTCTTCCAGGATAGCAACGGTTGAGATTTCTGCTATCCGCGCCCGAGAGCTTTTGGCCCGCCGGGTTGATGTATATAGAAGGATCCGGCCATTGGTGGACCGGATTAGTCAAGCGAGAGCCATGGCGAAAGTGCCTTCTTCCCCACGGGGATTCAAGAGAATATCTCTGGGGATTTCCTTCCTGAGGCTGGCTGTGGGTAAAGCCGCTGTTATTAGCCCGAGGAACAATAATGATTTTTCCTGTTGAAACTTGAATATTTTCGATAAGAAGTACTGCTGTTATGAATCCTGCTGGTTCATTGGCGTGTGCCCCTCCCAGGATCAAAAGGTTTCCTCCCTTTTCTTGTCCTTCATAGAGGTAAACATCTGTGTCTCCCCACGTTTTCTTCAATCCTGGGAAGTAGGAGCTGAGCATTTTTCTGGATGTAAGTCCACGGCTGGGGAAGATAGCCTCTTTTTTTTGCATGCTGAGAAATTTGAGAGTGGAGAGGAAACAAATAGCGATGGCAAAGAGAAGAAGAAGAGCGGAGATGAAGTTTCCTTTTATATTCCTCATGGTCTATTTGATCAAAAAAAGCCGGAGGAGAAACATGATAAGAACAAGAGCGACACTGACCTTGTTCCAGAATTTTTTTTCGCGAAAAAGATACCAGATGAAATGGCATGTCAGGTAAAAAACTATAAGATGGTAAACGATTTGCATCTTTTTCTCTAAATAAGTTTATCTATAAAAGGAGCGAAGTGTAATACGGCCACCCCCATTACAAGTTGAAAGAGAGCGGGCATGAGGCAATGCCGGAGAACCTTGAAGTAATTGGCCTCTCCAACTACCTGAGCAGCAAAGATGCCGGCCAATGCTGTGGGTGGCATCAAATCTCCTAAGCCTGCCACAGCTGATAAGGCAGAGGAGGTAATGATAGCATTCTTGTCTATAAGGGCCAGTATGAATGGAACTCCCAGGATAGAAGCAGATCCAAAGGCAGAGACAGCCCCGAACAGCGGCATGCTGGTGGCTATACCAAGATAGAGGAGGAGAGAAGGCAGAGAGAGAAAGGATATCACTATCCAGCCCCTTGCTCCTGTTAAGGTCATGATCTGGATGAACATGCCTACGCCTACTAAAATACAGGATATGGGTATAGATTGCTGCATTGCCTTTTGAGTAGTTTTGAAAAAATTAAAGGGCCTGCCGCAGCCAAGTCCTATCAAGCTCCCCAAGAGGAAAATAGCTGGGATGCCTATGTCAGGCATGATTCTGGGGAGGACGCTTTGACCAAGCATCAAAACAAGGACTACGATCAGGGGAAGATACAACCGAAAACCATATTTTTTGGAATAGGATGGAGGGAGGATAGCTTTCATTTTTTCATATTCAATGATTTTAATATCTCTGTATCCCAGCCACAGAGATATAACGATAGCAAGAGGGATGACTATGATCAGGAGGGGAAGGGTGAGTCCTACATAGGGCATATCCACTCCTCCTCCCATGATCATGACCAGGATGTTTACTGGAGGAGCAATCATACCCAGAATTCCTCCCATGGCTATTAAGGCTCCTGTTTTGACTTTGGGAAGCCCCATTTTCATGAGTACTGGAGCAACGAGAGCTCCTGTGGTGAGGACCGCGGCTGTAGAGGAACCTGTGATCATTCCTGGAAACATGATCAAAGCCATGACAGAGAGAAGGAGGGCGAATTTTTTCTTGTAGAAGGTTCTTAGTAAAATAGATGTAATGGTATCCAGAATGCCTGATGCCTGGAGAACATTCATGAAAATCATGGCCGTGACGATAATAAGGATAGTGTCAAAATAACCAAAGCTACCTTCAACAAGGTGACGCAGACCTATCCCTTCTCCTCCCAAGAGGGAGCCGGCCAGGGCAGAAAAGGCGAGGGAGATTCCTATAGGAAGTTTCAAAAGCATAGCCAGCAGGACAAAGATGGCTACCATTAAAAAGAAGATTAAGTAATCTGGCATTTTTTTACTTTAAGACCCAGGCTGGTCAGGAAGCATCTCCAAATATTTTCTCTTGGTGTCTAGAGACGTGTCTCGCCCCCACAATATGGAAGGGGCCTGTTTATTTAAATGCATTTTTTAGCGGCTCGAGCGTATCCACTGTTTTCTCAACTTCAACCAGGGGAATTTTGTGCTCTTCACAAATCCTGGTGAAGAGCTTGTCTTTATTCCCGGATTTGACGACGATGACCATTTTGGCCTTAGGAAGGAAAGCCGATATAAATGCATCTGAAAGCTGGCCTCTTCTTGCTTCTCCACCAAGATGGAGACAAAGGAGAGGTATGTTTTTCTTTTGAGCCTCTTCAATGAGCAGATTGACCCTTTCCTTTTCTTTAGCCACATCAAGACCCGCCGCTCCAAGACCTTTCAAGCTTACCCCTAAGACCAAGGCAAGAGTTTTTATGTTCTCTAAATCCTTTGGAGTGGCAGTTTTGGAGAGGATAAAGTTGAGTTCTCCCCTTTTTGCCAGGACCGAAGCCAGCCTGACCTCAGCACTCTGACCTGCAGATGTAATAAGGAGAGGTTGTTCAAAAAGTGGTGAAGCTATTTTTTTTTCTTCCTGAGGGAATATCACCAGGATGAAAAAAGTGAGAAGGAGAAAAGTTGTAAAAAAGGTCTTTTTCATCATGCCATCCTTAAAATAAATTTTAAGCTTTGTCCTAAAGTCACTTTATGAGAGGTCATTACGAAGAGCGCAGAAGATTCCTTCGCTTTGCTCGGAACAGGCGTGGTAATCTCATAAAAAAAGGTTGAGATTGCCGCGCTACGCTCACAATGACAATTTTTTCTAATGAATTAATATCCTGCTCCGTATCCATCCCTGCGGGAATCAGCCCCACCCAAAATCACTTTTTTATCCTGGAGGATCAGTATGCCCTGAGCACCTCCAAAGTATTTATCAAAAGCTTCTCTGATTCTGATACTATGTCCTATGTTTTTTAGAGTTTCATAGGTTTTTTCAGGGAAGCGCGATTCAAGAGAGATACTTCGCGGTTTTCCTTGGGAGGAATAGGTGAAAAAGCGAGGGGCTTCAATAGCTTCATCTAGAGACATGTCGAAATCAATGATATTGATAATTATCTGAGTAAGGGAGGAAAAAATTCTCGTTCCTCCTGGTGAACCCAAGATTAGAAACGGCTTTTCTTTCTTAAACATTATAAGAGGGCTCATAGAGCTTAAAGGTCGCCTGTAAGGACCCAGCGCGTTAGGTGAGCTGAGATCATGGGAGAAATCATACATAATGTTATTCAGTAGAAAGCCTGTGTTTTCAGGGACAATTCCTGTACCAAAAAAATGATTAATGCTTTGAGTTAAGGAGACAATGTTTCCCTTTCTGTCAATAACGCAGACATGAGTCGTATTTCCCTGATCGTTCTTTCTCTCGTCAAATCTTCCGAAAGGATAAAAATCTAGAAGACTATCTGGCTTGATTTGAAAAACAATCTGTTTAGCATACTTTTTGGAAATAAGTTCCTCAACAGGCATCTTTATGAAATCAGGATCACCAAGATATCTTGATCTGTCGGCAAAAACAAAGCGAAGAGCTTCGCAGAGATGATGGATATAAGGGGGAGAGTTACTACCCCATTTTTTTACAGGCCAATCCTCAATAATATTGAGAAGTTGGATAATGTGCACTCCTCCAGAGCTTGGAGGTGGTATAGTAAAAAGTGTGTAATCTTTGTATGTTCCCTGCAATGGGGGGTGTTCAACCGGCTCATAAAGAGCTAAGTCTTTGAGGTCCATTACTCCGCCCTTTTCATTTACTGCTTTTACAACCTTCTGGGCTATCCCCCCCCTATAAAATTCATCTATACCCTTAGAGGCAATAAGCTTTAAGGTTCCAGCCAGTTCAGGGTTTCGGAACAGGTCTCCTGGCTCGTAGGGAAAGCCCTCGTTTAGATAACAAGTCCCTTCTCCTGCATTCATGATAAGTTTTTCGTATTGATCTTTATTGATGCGGCTGAAAGTTTGGCTCACCGCGAATCCATTTTCTGCAATTTTAATGGCTTCTTGTGTGACATCGGCAAGGCTTTTTGTCCCGTATTTTTTGAGAGAATAAACCCATCCTGCCAGGGTGCCAGGGACACCAACGGCCAGCCCGTCGGGTTTTATTTTGCCTTCATCGTTGAATATTTCCCGAGGGATCCCGGAAGGAGCTTTTTCCCTGAAATCTACGACAGTGACTCTTTTCTCTGAAGCAAGGTAGATAACCATAAATCCTCCGCCTCCGATTCCAGAAGCAAAAGGTTCACTAGCGTTCAGGGCAAACGCTGTTGTCACCGCTGCATCGATGGCGTTTCCTCCTTTTTTTAACATCTCCAAGCCCGCCTTTGCAGCTAAGTGATGGGCAGCCACGACCATCCCTTTTCGCCCGACAAAATTGTAAGGCTGATGGCGGTCTGAAGGAGGCTCAGGGATTTTTATTTCCCTAGGTCGACAAAAAAAGGAAAACACCAGTAATAAAGAAGTAATAAAAGAAAGGATTGTTTTTTTAGTGAACAGAGCTTTCATCTTCCTCAATGTCTTTCTCCTCCTCTAGAATTTTTGAAATCTCCTCTGGAGAGGGAAGGTCCTTTATGTCCGTAAGACCAAAATATACTAAAAATTTATCGGTCGTCCTGTAGATCAACGGACTCCCAGGACTCTTTTTTCTTCCTACGATTTTGATCAATTTTTTCTGGAGAAGAGTTCTTAGGGTGTGGCTGGAGTCCACTCCTCTCATGGCCGAGATTTCCGCCAGGGTTGCAGGCTGATGGTAAGCGATGGCTGACAAAGCCTCCAAAGCTGCAGGTGAAAGTTTGGCTTTTCTTTCCAACTTGAAAAGACGCTTTATCCATAAGTCATGCTCAGGGCTTGTTGAGAAAAGATACCCACCTGCTGATTGGAGGATTTGGATTCCCCTTTCATTCGTAAGATAGCTTTCAAGAAGCTCTTTAATGGCCAGCTCAACCTCCACTCCTGGATATTCTTGGAGAACATTTTTGATTTTTTCTAACGTCAGCGGCTCCAGGGAAATAAAGATCAAAGATTCGATGACTTCCTTCAGGCGGTTTTTCATCATTTTTTCTTCAAATAAGCCTCTTGGCGAAGCCTAACCTTTATCGGTTGGAAGGGGCCTTTTTGAATGGCAATGACTATTCTGGACTTGATAAGTTCCAGAAGGCTGGAAAAAGAGACTAAAGCTTCTTCAAAGGATCCCTGCTGGCTAAAATAATCTAAAAAATCAAGAAATGAATTCTCCTTTAAAACTGCCATGATTTCCTTCATTTTCTCTTCTAAAGAAAATTCTTTTCTCTTGATGGTTCTTGTCTTTTTTTCCTCTTTTTTCCTCATCAGAGAAAAAAAGGATTCAGCCAGGTCAAAGAGAGAGACTTCCATGAAATCAGTCTCTTCTTCTGGAAACAGAGAGGGGAGAGCTGTTCTTTTCCACTTCTGCAGTTCATCTCCTTCCTTTTTTCTTAAAAGGAGACTGGCTGCTTTTATTTTTTGATAATCAAGAAGCTGATCCACGAGAATTTGACGGGGATCTTTTTCTTCGTCTAAGGCCTTTTCTCGAGGAAGAAGCATCTGAGATTTGATGTAGATGAGGAACGAAGCTATAAGCAGAAATTCAGCTTCCCGATCGAGATTTATCCTTTCCTTATGGTTGAGGTATTCCAAATATTCTCTGGTGATTGTGGCCATAGGAATATCATTGATATCAATTTTTCTCTTCCTAATCAGAAACAAGAGGAGGTCCAGAGGGCCTTCGAAAACTTCTAACCTTACCTGATATATTGCAGAGGTGTCCATAGAAATCGATTATTTTTTAAAGACCTATGGCAGATCTAACTTCTTCCATGGTCTTTTGGGCTACTAGTCTTGCTTTATCATTACCCTCTTCCAGTATTTCCCAGACAAGCTGAGGTTTTTTTTCGAACTTATCCCTTTTTTCCCTGTAAGGGGTGAGAAGGTTGAGGAGGCTCTCGATGACCACATTTTTACATTCCAAACAACCTATTCCGGCTGTTCGACATCCCTGGGCCAATTCCTCTCTTTGTTTTGTCGTCACAAAGGCTTTGTGTAGAGTAAACACAGGGCAGTCTTCTGGGACTCCTGGGTCTGTCCTGCGTTTGCGTCTGATATCAGTCTTCATGGTTGATATTTTTTGTCGAATTACTTCCGGTGAGTCCTTGAGCAAAATCGCATTCCCGTAGGATTTGCTCATTTTGCGCCCGTCTGTTCCGGCCAGCTTGGAAACTTCTGTAAGAAAGGTTTGAGGCTCGGGAAAAATGTTGCCGAAAAGGCGGTTGAATCGCCTTGTCACTTCTCGGGCAAATTCAAGGTGAAAAGCCTGGTCTTCGCCTACAGGTACGGCATCTGCTTTATAGATAAGGATATCAGCTGTTTGAAGCACAGGATATCCTAGGAATCCGTATGTGTTCAGGTCTTTATCAGGAAGTTCCCTCTGCATTTCTTTGAAGGTGGGAACCCTTTGCAGCCAGGGAAGGGGGATAACCATTGAGAGAAGCAGATGAAGCTCAGCATGCTCTTTGATATCTGATTGAACGAAAAGAACGCTTTTTTTCGGGTCTAATCCTGTGCTCAACCAATCCACAGCCACTTCAAACGTATGGTCTTTAATGACTTTTGAATTCTGGTATTCAGAGCTTAAAGCGTGCCAGGTGACAATAGTGTAGTAGCATTTGTATTGCTCCTGGAATTTGAGCCAGTTGCGCAGAGCCCCAGCCAGATGCCCAAGATGGAGAGGACCTGTGGGCCTCATTCCGCTGAGAACAACTTTTTTCTTTTTTTCTCCCATTTTATGCCACGGCAATGGTCGCTATTAAAATATAGATGGG